>JABXHR010000040.1 GCA_013373515.1 Gammaproteobacteria bacterium
CGCTGATTGCGCAGGTGCTGACAATGTCTGCCTATGCGGACGGTCACAAAACCATCGGCCAAACCACCGCCTTGATTCCTGAAGCGGGTATCACGGATGCTGCGCTGCAAGACGGCCAGTCGGGCAATGTTGATTTCCCATATGCGCAATTTAAAGCCATTGCCACAGTTGGCGAAGTGGATGCTAAAACAGGCATGGCTTTAACCGGCTATCCCGATGGCCAAGCGGCTTATTTGATTGATAACGACACGGTTCGCGTGATTTATCAATCGGAGTCTTACGCCACCATGGGCAGCGCGCCCAACCCAGAGACTTATCCTTGGGAAATGGCTAATGGCACCAAATTCACCGGCTCGCACATCCACACCATCGACTACGACCGCGAGGGCTTCGCAAGCTTTATGCAGAACGATCAGCCTGCGGCCAGCATGGTTAAAGGGTCGGGCAAACTGTTCAATCGCGTCTTTAATGTGTTTGGTAAAGAAGTGACAGCGCCGAATTTTGATCCCGCCGACCTCGCCGCCAAGTGGGGCAACCAAACCCGTGCAGACGGTACATTGATGCAGTTCAAATCAGATTTCAAACTAAGCGAAGCAGATTACTTCTTCCAAAGCTTCTGCGGTGCGTGGTACGAGCAAGCTAACAAATATGGCGATGGCATTGGCTTTGCCGATGACGTGTGGCTGACTGCCGAAGAATGGGAAATCGGCAACATGTTCGCGGCGGGTTCTGCTGATACCGCCGCTACGATGGGCTTGGCTTCAGTGGTGGTGGATATCGCCAATCAAACCGCCTACACCGCCCCTGCACTCGGTCAAACCGGTTATGAGAAAATCATGCCACTCAACTCGGGCCACAAAGACTATGTCTTGATCGTCACCTCTGGCTATAACCACGGCCAAGAGCCTGCGCCACTACGCGTGTATGTGGGTATGAAACACCGCAATGTCGATGGTTCGATGATCGACTACGGTACTGCCAATGAGCGCGATGCGTTTTTGGCCCGAAATGGTCTGCTCTACGGCAAGTTGTATGGCATGGCGGTAGAGACCGATACACTAGCAACATTGGTTGACACGGTCGATCCGAAAGCCAATATGTTGGATGCTTATTTGCAAGACGCAGACGCCCCGAATCAGTTTGCATCGCGTTATGTTCCGACGAGCTATCAGTGGCAGGGTTGGGATAGCCCAGTGGCCGTTCAAGACACCGATATGATGCGCTGGGAGCAGGAAACCGAACAACCGGAAGGACATGTCTATTTCAACGGCGACAGCAAAGTCGAGCACCCCGCTGCCGACCCAAGCGGCCAGCCACGTTATGTGCAAAACATGACTAACAAAGGCGCGATGCTGGGCGTGAGCTTCACGCTCGATTTTGATAGCGAAACCTTACCCACTTATCTCGATGCCACTGTCACACGCATGGTGGCCGCGGTAGATGGCGCACTGACGCTCGATATCGGCGATCAAGGCAAGACCGTCGATGGCGATGCGTCACGTCACATGGAAGCGGATGCCGCGAAAATGGTTGCGCCAGACGGCTTGTATTGGGTGAAAGCCTCTGACGGCGATTACCTCATCGTCGATGAAGATTCTGGCAACGATTTCGGTGAGCGCAAATACGTGTTGAAGATCGACGACAGTCTCAATGTCGAGTCAGCCAAGCTTCTGGCCCTTGCTGGCGGCAAACACAGCTCGCGTTATCAAAATGGTGTCTCGGCATTGGGCGGCGCGTTCACCAAGCCTGGCAGTGCAGAGTTCTCTGGCTCTTGGCCGGTCACTGCGCTGGTCGCCAAAAAGTCGGACGGCAGCTTCTACAGCATGGACGAGCTAAAAGGCGAGGCACGCCGCAAGATTCGCGCAGCACTTCCCATTGCCGAGCACCAGTTTATCGGTGTGGTGCAGGCGCGCTCAGAATCTGGCGGTGCGGTTGAGAAAAATGGCGGCGACGCCGGTGGTCAGATCTTCCAGTTTAAAATGAATTTAAACTAAGGTTGAACGCCACAAAAAACACCGGCCATTGTGCCGGTGTTTTTTTTGTTTGAATGGATGGTTGCTTGAGGTTTAGACCTGTTGATCAATCGCACTTTCGAATGGTGTCGCCAATATGTATCACGCCATCTTGCACCACCTTGCAGAGCACGCCTCGCAGATGATGGGGATGATAGGCCTGCTTCGAAATAAACCGCAAAGCATCATCGCCATAGCGCTGAGCCCATTTCGCACAGCCATAATTTGGTACGCTGCCCACCTCGATAATTGCTGTGCCGACTTTTAGTTGTGTGCCAATCGGCAGGTTCTGCGCGCTGGTGTCGATATCTGCAATGATTGTATCGCCTGGATGCAGCGCATCATCAAGCACACAAATTTCATCGTAAATCCGCTTCGGCAAAATGCTGATTTGTACCTCTGGATCTGGAGAGCCATCCGGTAAAGACATCCACGCGCCAAACTCCCACTTGTCGCCAATTGCGCCGCGTTCAACGCTGAGCTCAATCGACGCAGGAAATTCGCGCGCCAGTGATTCTGGGCGAATACATACCTGGGCCACTTCTGCGTGGTCTTTAGGTGCGCTGAGGAAAAAATCGAGTTGCTGATTGAGTGCGTCGAGCGATTTCATGGTGTGGCCTCGGGTGAATGCCGAATGAGTTTAGCAGTGTTTGAATGCTGCGTATGGTTTGGGCTATTCGTCATTCGGAGAACGACATCCCACGGAGCGCAGCTAAACCCTCAATGCTCCGTGGGACCGCGCCGAGAGTCGGACCTACTCCGCTGCGGGAATAGCTGAGTCCAGCGCGATTCTAAAACTCAGCACAGTGTTTGAATGCTGCATATGGTTTGGGCTATTCGTCGTTCGGAGAACGACATCCCACGGGGCGCAGCTAAACCCTCAATACTCCGTGGGACTGCGCCGAGAGTCGGTCCTACTCCGCTCGCGGGAATTGCTAAGTCCAGCACGATCCCCGAATTCAGAACTGCATTTGAACGCTTCGGATTGTTCGAGCTATTCGTCATTCACAGAACGACATCCCGCGGGTGCAAACTAGGCCGTCGACTGTGTGTTATGTCTTCGGCAGGCTTATTGCGGCCAATCCTAACCAGACACTAGAGACAATCAACACGCCGTCGATGCCATAACTCAGCAAGATTGCGCCGGAGGCCAGGGTGCCGACCAGACGCCCGATGGCGTTGGCCATGTAATAAAACCCAACATCCATGGATGCGCCGTCCTCGCGTGCTGCTTCGACGATAAGATAGCTGTGATGGGCTGAGTTTAGGGCGAACAGCACACCGAATACGGTCAATCCTGTGATTAAGGTCGTGGCGTTGAGTTCGATTTTGATCAAGGCGAGCAATATCAGTGGCGCGAGGATGAGCAGCCATGGCCAAGGCAGTGCGGCTTTGGCCATTAGCTTGGGGGCGCTGGCTTGGATGAGGCCGTAGCCGATAATCCACGCCGCCATTAGCGCGCCGGTTTGGCTGTGGCTCCAGCCTAGTTCGGTGGCCACAAAGACCGGAAGTGCGATGGCGAACCAGATGTCGCGTCCGCCAAATAGAAAAATTCTAGAGAGCGCAAGGCGGTTGATCGTGCGCGAGCTAGAGAAGATAGCGGTGAATTTGGGTTTGTAGCTGGCTTTGCCGAAGTCGGATTGTAGCAGTGTTAGGCTGACCAGAAGCGCAAAGGCCAGTACCCCGATTTGTACCAGCAGGGCATTGCCAAAGCCGATGGTTTGTAGCCCGGCGGCCCCGAGAAAATAGCCCACACCTTTCAGTGTGTTTTTGGAGCCAGTTAATGCGGCCACCCAGCGGAAGGTTTGCACCTTGCCTTGGGTGATGTATTTGATGCCGGTTTTGGCGCTCATTTTGTTGAGGTCTTTGGCAATGCCCGACACGCCTTGCAGCAGGCTCACCAACATCATCGAGAGCTGGTCTTGTTGCCACCACAAAACGCTGAGCGCCACGATTTGCAACCCCAAGCCGAGGTTCATGGTGTGATTGAGGCCGATACGCGCCGCCACCCAGCCGCCGACGCCGTTGGTAATTACCCCGAAAAGCTCGTAGAGCAAAAACACACTGGCAATCGCAAAGGCATCGAAGCCTTGCTGATAAAAATACAACAGCACCAGCATCCGCATCGCGCCATCGCTGAGCGTGAAGGCCCAGTAATTGGCGGTGATGAGGCTGTATTGTTTTAGCGCATGATCCATTTGGCGAGGTCTATGACGCGGTTGGCGTAGCCGTATTCGTTGTCGTACCAAGCGTA
>JABXHR010000199.1 GCA_013373515.1 Gammaproteobacteria bacterium
GCTCATTAATGGCTTTGTCGATGACCACAGTGCTAGCACCTTTATGAGCCAGCGGTTCGCCGATCCTAGCCGCGCCATCTCAGCCAACGTTGGCGAGATAAGTGCTAGTGATTTTTCAAAGCTGAGCGACATGATCCGCGGGGCGCTAAGCGACGATAGCCGTTTAAAAGCATGGTTGGGCTGCTACCTCAGTGAGCCGGCGCTTGCGCCACAAGAACCAGAACACACCGCGCTGCCAACAACTGGCGATATCCAACGCCGTACGGACGTCAAAATGCTGTTTGGCGAGGTGTCTGATCAGTGTCATTTATTTGTTGGCGGTGAGGCGTTTGAATGTTCGGTGGATTTAGCTTGCACATTGACTGCATCTTGGAACTACGATGCCAGCCAATTGAACTTTCATGGTCAAGATCGTTGGGTAATCGAACAACTTTGGGAAAGAACAATCTTGTTCCAAAACTAAACAACACACACTGCAGGGGCAAACGTGCACGTTAATTGGCGTAAATGGTTTCCATTTCTCGAGTGGCTCTCAGCCATCGACGGTCAAACCATGCGCGCCGATCTTGTTGCGGGTCTTACCAATGCCGTGATGGTTTTACCGCAAGGTGTCGCCTTTGCGCTGATCGCTGGCCTTCCGCCAGAATACGGTTTATACAGTGCCATTGTGCCGACCATCATTGCCTCGTTCTTCGGCAGTTCACTGCATATGGTCAGTGGCCCGACGACAGCATTATCGATTTTGATATTTGCCTCCATGAGCAACATTGCTGCGCCGATGACGCCGTACTATATCGAGCTAGTACTGTTGATGACACTGATGGCTGGCATGATTCAATTTGCATTTGGTGTTGCACGCCTCGGTCGTTTGGTCAACTTCGTTTCCCACAATGTCATTGTGGGTTTCACCAGCGGTGCGGCCATACTCATCGCCAGTAGCCAAATTACCCATGTGTTCGGTGTTGAACTTGAAGGCGGCAAAAATATTATTTTCCGGCTGGTGGAGCTTGAAGCCCATTTCGCCGATGTGGATTGGCGTAACCCGGTTATCGCCTTCATCGCACTAGTCACCGCCGTCATTAGCCGTAAAATCACCAATAAGGTCCCCAATATGCTGATCGGCATGTTGTTCGGCTCTGTCGCAGGCATTTTGCTCGACCCTAATGCCACATTAATACGCTATGTCAGTGAGCTGCCGCGAACGCTGCCCGCACCTTACATCCCCGACATGGATCTGCAAACACTCTCACTGCTCGCGCCTTCTGCGTTTGTCGTCGCCGTGATCGGCTTAATTGAAGCGGTGTCTATCGGACGCGCGATCGGCGTGAAATCGCGACAGCGCATTGATGGCGACCAAGAGTTTATTGGCCAAGGTCTCAGCAATATCTTCGGCTCGCTATTCTCAGCTTACGCGAGCTCTGGTTCGTTTACGCGCTCTGGCGTCAACTACGAAGCTGGCGCCAAAACCCCACTAGCGAGCTTAATCGCAGCCGTCCTGTTAATGGGCATTTTGCTATTCATCGCGCCACTGGCCAAATACCTCAACTATCCCACCATGGGCGGCATCATCATGCTGGTGGCGTGGAACCTACTGAATCTGCGCGAAATCAAAGAGATCTTCCGCGCCGGTCGTTCCGAGTGGGGCGTCTTAGTCACCACGTTTTTTGCGACGGTATTTACCAATCTTGAGTTTGCGGTGTTGTCCGGCGTCATGTTATCGCTGGTGTTCTATTTAAACCGCACCGCTCGCCCGAAGATTATCCCCATTGCGCCCAACCCTGACGAGCCCAAGCGACGCATGGGCTCAGTGCACTTAAACGATCTGCAAGAGTGTCCGCAGGCGCAGATCGCGGCAGTCAATGGTTCGATCTTTTTCGGCGCCGTGCAACACACTGCCGACAGCCTTGCACGCTTAAGAAAGGTATCGCCGCAACGGACGCATCTGCTGCTTCAGATGGATGGCGTTAACTTCTTCGATTTGGAAGGCGCGAAGGTATTTGCCACTGAGGCACAAGTCAGAACCGAGCGCGGGGGCAAGATCTACCTCAGTGGCTTAAAAGACGAGGCCAAATCACAGCTGCGCAGATTTGGGGTCATTGATGCCGTGGGCGAGGAAAACATCTTCCGCTCAAAAACTGATGCAGTGGAAACGATGGTAGAAAATTTAGATGCCGATATCTGTAGCCGCTGTCAGGCACGCATCTTCCGTGAATGCGCCTATCGGCCAGTGCCCGGAGATTATCTGGCAGAAACCGTCGTGGAGCGCCCAAGACGCCCCAGCGACTATATTCTCGATACTTAAGACACGTGGTTGCGCAAGTGCGCAATACGATCCTCCAGTGGAGGGTGAGTTGAGAACAACTGACGGAGCATTGAGCCCTGCCCTGACTTAATCCCAAACGCGGCAAGTGCCTCAGGCAAATCTTCTTCAACCGCGGGTCGCTGCAGCGCTTGCAGGGCTGAGATCATATTCTGACGACTTGAGTAAGCCGCTCCACCCTCATCTGCGCGGAACTCTCGCTGGCGGGAATACCACGCTGCAATCATATTGGCGAGCAATCCGAGAACGAGCTCCGAGATCAACACGGCGGCATAGTAGCCAATCCCTGCGCCACCGCGTTCCCCGTCGCGGCGCATCGCCGAGTCGATTATGCTGCCGATCACACGCGCCAAGAAAAATACAAAGGTATTGAGCACACCTTGCAATAAGGCCATGGTCACCATATCGCCATTGGCAACGTGTGCCACTTCGTGGCCTAGCACCGCTTCGACTTCGTTCTTGTCCATGTGCTGCAATAGACCAGTGCTGACCGCGACCAATGAACTGTTTTTTGACATGCCAGTGGCAAAAGCATTCGGCGCTGGGCTGTTAAATATGCCCACCTCCGGCATGCCAATGCCTGCCATCTCGGCTTGGCGACGAACCGTATCGACCAACCACTGCTCGGTGTTGTTTTGTGGTGTCTCAATCACGACAACACCAGCTGAGCGCTTCGCCATGGTTTTAGACAGCGCCAGTGAAATCAAAGACCCGGTAAAACCGACAACGCCAGACAAAATCAACAGTGACGTTAAGTCGGTTTGCGCCATATTGTTGATGCCGAGCAAACTGGCCGTGAGCCCGAACATCAACATCACCGCGCCATTGATTAGCAAAAAGTAAAAGATTCTTCTCATGAACGTCTCTCTATTCTGTTATCACTTCTAGTGCGGTAACATTTTGTAGCCCTCTAGGCAATTTAGTTCCGCGTTTTGCGCGGCTACCGGTGTAGAGCACTACGTCCGCCTCGCTAAGGGTAAAATGGCGTTTACCTGCGGTGATTTTCAAGCCCTGGCCCGGTTTGCC
>JABXHR010000023.1 GCA_013373515.1 Gammaproteobacteria bacterium
ACTTCGCCGCCTTGGAACCAGCTGACAAACACGGTTTCCAGTGGCTCGGGTACGCCAAATGGCTCGCCGTACATCTCCTCGTGTTCTAGCTCGAAACTGTTGCCGAGCCCTGCAGTGATGGGGTGGTTGCGAGAAGTGACCCACAGACGCTCGCGCTCACCGGCTTCGCGCCAAGTGAGGTTGCAAGGTGTGCCCATTATGCGCTTGAAGATTTTGGCAAAATGCGCTGAGTGCAGCAGAATGAGGCCCATTCCCGCGTAAACTCGGTCGGCCACGCGCTCGACAATCTCGTCTTCAACGTCGCCGTGGGCGCAATGTCCCCACCAAATTAATACATCGGTGTTATCGAGTTTCTCGACGGTTAGGCCGTGCTCTGGTTCTTGCAGTGTGGCTGTCGTCGCCTCGATGGCTGGATCTTGATTCAGGCCGTCGGCAATGCAGTTGTGCATACCGTTGGGATAGACTTCAGCCACAACTTTGTTCTTTTGCTCGTGGACGTTTTCGCCCCAAACAGTGGTTCGTATGGTCATTTTGACTCCAAAAAAGCGGCGCAATTGCGCCGCAGGATTTGTTGAGGATGTTTTTGGGGTTCGGCTAAAACCGAGCCCTCGGGTTAGATCGGTTTGTCATTGGCATCGAAGCGGTGAAGGTGCTCGTCGAGGGCGCGAATACTGATCTCAGTACCGACTGCGATTTCGACTTTCCCGGCTTGGCGAACGATCAGAGGTTCTTCTGCGCCAATGTCGACAAAGAGGTAGTTGTCCGAGCCCAAGTCTTCGGTATGAACCACTTTGCCTTTCCAAGTCGGGTTGTCGTTGTCCAGCACGATGTGCTCCGAACGGATCCCCAAGGTGGCACAGTTAAAGCTGCTGGCAAAATCACCGCGCAAAAAGTTCATTTTCGGGGAGCCGATAAAGCCCGCGACAAATACCGAGTTTGGTTTTTCATAGAGCTCTGACGGTGTGCCGACTTGCTCCACCAAACCATCCCGCAACACACAGATACGGTCGGCCAAGGTCATGGCCTCGACCTGATCATGGGTGACGTAAATCATAGTGACGTCGCTCATATCGTGGTGCAGCTTGGCAATCTCTAGGCGTGTGGCCACGCGCAGCGCCGCATCGAGGTTGGATAGCGGCTCGTCGAACAGAAACACACGTGGGTCGCGAACGATGGCGCGGCCAATGGCGACACGTTGGCGCTGACCGCCTGAGAGCTGTTTGGGCAGTCGGTCGAGCAGGTGGTCGATTTGCAGCATTTTGGCCGCTTCTTCGACGCGGCTTTTAATGGCGTCGGCGTCTGATTTGGCAAGTTTTAAGCCGAACGCCATATTGTCGTAGACCGTCATATGCGGATAGAGCGCATAGGACTGAAACACCATGGCTATGCCGCGTTTTGAGGGCAGCACGTTGTTCATGCGCTCGCCATCAAATTCGAGATCGCCGGAGGTGATGTCTTCGAGGCCTGAAATCAAGCGGAGCAGAGTGGATTTGCCACAGCCTGATGGGCCGACAAAAACCATAAACTCGCCTTTTTTGATGTCCAGATCGATGCCTTTGATGACATCGACGCTGCCGTATGATTTTTTGACGTTTTTGAGTTTGATATTAGCCATGTTTCGCTCCCGCTTAACCTTTGACGCCGCCAGCCGTCAGGCCCGCTACAATTTTTCGTTGGAATATAAGTACAAGAATGACCAGAGGGATGGTCACGAGCACCGAGGCTGCCATGATTGGGCCCCAAGGGATTTCCTGCTCACTGGCGCCTGAGAGCATCGAAATGGCCACCGGCACCGTGCGTTGATCCTCGGAAATGGTGAAGGTGAGCGCGAATAGAAATTCGTTCCATGCACCGATAAATGCCAGGAGACCCGTGGTGACCAGCGCAGGCCACAGCAGGGGCATAAACACTTTAGTGATAATCACCCACGGCGTTGCACCATCCATGATGGCCGCCTCTTCGATTTCCATCGGTAGATCACGCATAAAGGTGGTCAGCACCCATACCGTGAAGGGCAGGGTGAATATGGTGTAGGAGATGATCAATGCATAGGGCGTGTTGTAGACCCCGATAAAGCGAATCAGCTCAAACAAACCGGCCAATACAGCGATTTGCGGAAACATTGAGACGCCCAAAATGGTCATCAACAACAAGCCACGGCCTCGGAATCTGACACGTGCCAGCGCGTAGGATGCAGTGACCGCGAGCAGTAGGCTCAGCGCCACAGTGACCCCCGCAATCAGCACCGAATTCCAGAGGCTGGAGATAAAGTTACGGCCTTTGAGCACTGATTCGTAGTTGGCCCAGCTAATTTCAGTCAACCAGTAGTCCACTTGGAAGATGCCGCTACCGGTTTTGAAGCTGGTAATGATCGCGTAATAGAATGGGAAAACCGCAATCACCACAATCACCAGCACCACAAAATAGAAGGCAATTTTTTTGAAAATTGTGCCAATGTTCATCGGTTGCCCTCTCCAGTGAGATTTACTTTGCCAAGCCAGATGTAGAGCACGACAAACAGCGCGATAAAGGCGAAAAGCAATGTCGATTGCGCTGAGCCGTAGGCGAATTTGTCAAACTCGATGAGATTTTCTCGCGATACCACCGACATGGTTTTGGTGGCCGCCGATTTGGGCGTCAGTACGTAGACGAGATCGAATATTCGCAGCGCATCTAGCATACGGAAGATCACCGCGACCATTAGGGCAGGGCGAACCAGCGGCAGCGTGATTTTGAAAAAGACTTTCACGGGATGAACGCCGTCAATTTTGGCTGCTTCATAGATATCGCCTGGGATCATTTGTAGCCCGGCCAAGCACAGCAGCGCCATAAACGGCGTGGTTTTCCAGATATCGACCACCAGCACCGATAGCATCGCCGTATCGACGTTGGCCGTCCACGCGATTTTGCGGTCGATCAGCCCAAGGTTGAGCAGCATGTCATTGATGATGCCGAACTGGTCATTGAGCATCCAGCCCCACATTTTTGCAGAGACAATGGTGGGAATTGCCCATGGAATTAGGATTGCCGCGCGCACCCAGCCTCGGCCTTTGAAGTTGGCATGCAGCACCAGCGCCACCATGAGACCTAGAATCGTTTCAAAGGTGACGGAAACCACGGCGAACTTGACAGTGTTCCAGACGGCAGTCCACCACGTTGGGTCGACCAGAGTGCCTTTCCAAAGAATGCGGCCAGATTTGAGCTCGCGCCACGTCAGGTAGTTGTCAAACCCAACCCATTCACCCGTGTAGAGACTCGTGAGTGAGGTGTTGGTAAATGAGAAGTAGATCGAGCGCAGCAAGGGCCAAGCGGCAACCACAAACAGCGCGATTAGCATCGGCGCCAAGAACCAGAAGGCCGCTCTGGCCCGCTGTTGCTGGAGGCTTAAGCCTTCGTTTTTCGTCGGTGTGGACATGGAACCTCCCTGTCAAAGGGCTGGTTTAAAAAAAGATGGCGGCAAGTGCCGCCATCCGATCAGCTATTGTCGAACGTCGACGTGGCTTACCAGCCGCTACCTTTAAGGTCTTCGAGTTCAGCTTCTAAAACCTCTAGGTTTTCTTCTGCTGAGCCTTCGCCAGAAAGGGTGGCGTGAACTGCAGTGAAGAACTTGTTAGAGACTTCGTTGTACTTAACTTTTGTGGGGGCTGATGGACGTGGCACCGCTTGCAGGAAGACGTCTTTCCAAGATGGAATAATTGGCTGCTCGCGAGCGATATCCGCGTCGTCGTACAGGCTGACGATGGTTGGCAAGTTTGACGCGATCAAAGTACGCGTCTTTTGCGCTTCTGCACCGGCCAAATACATGGCGAGGTCGATTGCAGCTTCTTGATTTTCAGAGTACTTAGAGACCGCAACATTCCAGCCACCCAAAGTTGCTGCAGAGGTGTCGTGGCCGCCACCGGTTGGCAGGGTGGTGACATCAAACAAGCCTTTAACTGCCGAGTCGTCGCCATTGCCAAGTGCATAGGCATAAGGCCAGTTGCGCATAAAGACCGCGTTGCCAGATTGCCATACACCGCGCGCTTCTTCTTCTTGGTAAGACAGAACACCTTCTGGTGAAATTGAGCCCACCCAAGACTTCGCTAGGTTGAGCGCTGCAACGGCTTTGTCGTTGTTGATGGAGATGGTGCCATCTGGCTCGATGATTTGACCGCCGCCGAATGATTTAACCCACTCAAGTGCATCACAAGTTAGGCCTTCGTAAGCGTTACCTTGCCAAACAAATCCCCATAGGTCGTCGTTGCCCGCAGCGCGCTCGGCGTCTTGAACCTTTTGAGCGGTTTCAGTGAGTTCTTCCCACGTTTTAGGTACCGAAGCGCCGTGCTTTTCGAGTAAGTCTTTGCGGTAGTAGAGCGCAGGGGCATCGGTGAAGATGGGCAGCGCGACGAGCTTGCCGTCAACGG
>JABXHR010000083.1 GCA_013373515.1 Gammaproteobacteria bacterium
GCCATGGCTTCGAGCGCCGCTTGTGGCGTAACTTGGGCAATCAGCACCAAGTTATCGATTGCACTTCGCCAAGGCAAAAGCGTGGGGCTCTGCAAGACCGGCAGCACTTGGCCGTCTACTTTACGCAATCCTCTGAAATTGGGTTCTAGCCCCAAAATGATACGACCCAAAGTTGTTTTGCCAATGCCCGAAGGCCCCATAATGGCGACGGTCGATTGCGGCTCAATGGTTAGATTGACTTGCTCAAAAATGGCTTGGCCATTGAAGCCAATGGAGACGTTTTGTAATTCGATCATTGTTGCCGCCATTGATGACTGCGCTTTTCAAGCGGTTTGAGAATGAGTATTTCAACGGCGAGCATGACCGCAACAAAACTGATGGCGTAAACGAGGATCTTGGCCACATCAAAATTTTGAAAATACAGATGTATTTGAAATCCAACGCCATTTGAACGGCCCAAAAATTCGACCACCAAGACGATCTTCCAGATCAAAGCGATGCCATTTCGCGCAGCGGATGCTACATAGGGCACCAGTTGTGGTAGCCAGACATGACGCAGTTTGACACCAAACGGCACTCGATAGACTTGCGTCAATTCATCCAACGATCGATCCAGTGCTTTCACACCCTCGCGGATGGTGACCACGACAGTGGGAATCTTATTGATGGTGACAGCCAATATTGCGGCGACTTCGCTTAGTCCAAGCCAAACGTAGCACAGGACAATCACCACCAATGCCGGAATATTGAGCAGCACGCTCACCCAAAGCCCAATCCAACGTTCTATGGTTTGGAAGCGCCCTAAGGCAAAACCGATGGCCGCGCCGATGCTCATGGCCAAGGCAAACGCCAAGATTACCCGCAGTAAAGTCGCGGTTAAGTGCGGGAGTAATTCGCCTGCATTGAGCTCTTTGAGCCACTGTGTTGCCACCTCGGTGGGTGGTGGAAACACATAGAAATCGTCAATCCAAACGCTGCTCAATTGCCATAGTGCAATGAGCGCGACAATAGACGCAATGCTGCTGAAGGAATGGCTATTCAAAGGCGACAAATAACCCGTCAGGCAAATCTGTCACATCACCGACCAGCTTTTGGCCGCCGAGTTTTGCCATCACTGCAAACATTTGTGCGGCCGCCTCGTGATCGACTTGTTGCGTGGATGGAATGCCAGCTCGGTAGCCCGCTTTGAGCGCCTCGAACTGTTTGTCATTTTTTACGTTCATAATATCGCGGATGCTCTCCCATGCAGAGTCATCTGAAGCAAGTAATGCCTTGGCTTCATAAGCTGCAGCGGCAAAGGCGCGCATCAAATCGGCATTGGCGTCGATATAGGCTTGTTTGGCGATGTAACCCAGTAGCGGCGTGTCGCTACTTAGGCCGAGCGCATTGGCCGCGGTTTCGACCGAAATAACCTCACGCATACCCGCGGCCCGCATTTTGGCATTAAAGTGCCAAAAATTCATGGCCGCATCGACATCGCCGCTCATGCCACTTTGCATAATTAACGGCGGAGCGCCAAAAACCTGCTCTGATTCTGCTTTAAGATTGAAGCCCAGCTGCTGTGCATAGGCTTGAATGACCACCCAGCTTTTGTCCACTGGGCCACCTGCGATGCCAATTTTTTTGCCTTTTAGGTCGGCCAGTGTTTGGATGTCGCTGTCCGCTTTGACATAGACACCACCAACCGCTTTAGAGTAGGGCAGAAAGACCAGTGCATTGCCACGAGCACGTTCTTTTGCGGCCCAGATCCAGTCTGAAACGATAAGGTTGGTGTCGCCGCTTTGCAGTGCAATTTTGGTGGCATCGTTGTTGGCCAAGCCAAGCACTTCAAGGTTAAAGCCATGTTTTTCATCGAGCTTATTCGCTTTGATGGTGGTCAACTCCCAATTCACCGTCCCAGTGGCCAAAGTGCCAAGTTTGATGGTGGGTAAATTTGCTGCCAGTGCCGAAATCGCCATCATCATGCTGGCCAAACTTGCGGTGAGGGTGCGTCTTAACTTCATTTGAGTCCCAGAATTTAATGTCTTAACTGCTTGCCACACTAGAGCGGTTAATGGGCAATTGCCATACGACGAATGGCTAATTTCCATCGCCTATTAAATCGTCGATTTCGATTGGCTCTGCGGATGTGAGCTCGAACCCCGCCACTTCCCAACCATCACTGCCTTCGGCAAGCCAGTACAACTTTGAATAGCCTAAGTGTTTTGCATGAATGATTGCATTCCAAGACAACCAGCAATCCGCCACGCAATAAAACACAACTGGCTTTGACGGGTCGGGCGCAAAAGTTTCTAATCCACGCTCCAAAAAGCGCTGCATCCAAGGTTCTAACTCGGGGTAACCAATGTTTGGCAACCAGATGGAGCCTGGTATGTTTCTTCTTTTAAAACTTGGTAGCCACACTCGGCCGAATAATTCGCTTTCCGGTCTTACCGTAATGGCTTGAACGTCGATAAGCACCGGCGGCTCGGTTTGCTGGAGTAGCTCGTGCAATGTCTGCGCATTGAGGGTGATCGCATCAGGGTGAACTTTAGCGAGCGGTGCACGAAAGCGCTTGACGCGAAAGCCTGCCTCATTAAACAACGACTCGGCATAGATGCTTTGCGTAAGTAACAAGCACAGGGCCGCGATTAGCGCTCTTGCCATATCGGTGCTTGCAAGGTGTTTCTGAGCATCTCAGGATATAAATGACTGATCGAACGTTCGTATTCATCCGGCATGGCACCCAATTGGTCCCAGGGCGAGGCGGGGCCTTCGGCAATTAACTGTGCTGGGTGAGTACCGTTTTCTGCACTCAATAGGAGATGTCTCTGTAACCAAGTTAGGTAGGCCTTGGTATCGTCTATGGGCTGCATCGCACTATGATTTGAGGCAATATTGCCATGCCCGGGTATTAACACTCGAAACTCTAGGGCGCGCAGCTTGTCGAGAGATTTGATCCACAATTCGATGTCTGCATGAGGCGTAGTAGGCGCCCGGTCACCGAACACCAAATCACCCGCGAAAATGAGTTTATCCTCCACCACTGCGATGACCAAATCTTCAAACGTATGACCGGTAAATACGTGATATTTCAGCGTCACGTTGCCAATTTTCTCACTTCCGCTGTTTAGGCTAAATTGCGCAGGTGCAGGATCGGTGCCGACCATGGCTGAGCCCACCAAGTAGTAAAGCCCGTCGGCATAGCCATCGCCGCTAGTTTGCATTTGCGATTGATTGCTAGCGGTAGCGAAGGTGGGCGCAGCATCGAATGCCTGGTTGCCGAAATAGTGATCCGGATGATGATGAGTATTGATAATTTTGACGACCGGCTCATCCGTAATGGTGGCAATCGCATCTAACATGGCCTGTCCATACTTGAGTGAGGGCCCAGTATCGAGTATCACCACTCCGGCACCTGTGACGACAAACCCCGTGTTGACGATATTGCCTTGGTTGTCGCGGCTAAAGTGCTCTGTGCGTCCTTGAAACACGTAAACGTGCTCAGTGATTTGAATGGGTTTTAGGCTATAGGCCTGTGCCAGCGGACAGAGCAAAAGGAGTAAAAAAACGACTCTATTCACTTTGCATAATCTCTGCGCTAAAGGCATTGCCGTTGTTGTCTCGTCCACGTATGACCACGCTATCCACAGCGGGGATTCGCAGGTTAAATAAGGGGTTTTCAGACACGGGCTCTTTGGGCAGCAGTGTTGCAATGGTTTGACCGGCTGGATTGGTCAGCGTGAGCTCATCGATAAAAAAAGCAGGAATACCATCGGCCAGCCCTGTGTCCATAGGATGGACCACATCAAATAACAGGCTTTGATATAAGTTATCGCGTTGCCCAATGGTTCGTCCGCTAATTTCGCCAAGTTTCGCCGCCCACGATTCGTCAGCGCTTCCCATGCTCGGCAGCGTACAGCCACCGCCCGCGGCCGATACATGTGCCATGCCAACTTGCCACACACCATCGACCAGTGCTGCGGCACGAATGGGTGTGGACTGCTGAACTTTAAAATCAAACCCAATGTTTGCGGGTGTGCCGGGCTCGGGCCGATACTCGAGAATGATTGGGATGGGGTTCCAATCGGCAAATACCAC
Source organism: Gammaproteobacteria bacterium (assembly GCA_013373515.1). GTDB lineage: Bacteria > Pseudomonadota > Gammaproteobacteria > JABXHR01 > JABXHR01 > JABXHR01. The sequence goes on from JABXHR010000083.1 coordinate 4,081, forward strand.
TAGACGCTCTACTTGACCCACACTACTGGCATCGACAAATACCGGCACATTCAGTGAATCCTCTGCGGCGGCTGGCGCATTGACCACAATGGTGTCGTTTAAAACCACCTCAGCATCTTCACCGAGAATAATGGGCACAAGGTATTCCCACTGCGATGACTTTAGAGGGTCTTGGGGCAGGGTAGCATTTGCAAGTGAGGTCATGCCAACTAGGCAAGACACGATAAATAAGAGCGCTTTCATGGCCAATGTCTTAACTAAGAACACTGGCATGGTAAAACAACACATTCGAACGACGCCATAGCACTTAGGCATCAATCTAAATAAAAAAAGGCCCGCACGGCGAGCCTTCAGAATTTGGGTATTGATTATGAACGGATGTTTTGTACCGACGTATTCAGTGCCTTAGACATCTGATTGACCGCCGTAGACTCGGCTTGCAGCATTGCCGTCGTGGTGTTCATTTCCACTTGGTACTTCATCATCTCCTCTTGGGTCTTCTGCATTTCTTTGACCAGCTTCGAAGTAGAGCCACCGATTGATGAAACGTCTGTGTTGTTAGCCATAGGATTTACCTTCTATTTTGAGTTGTTGTGTTGCAAAGCTGCGATGCAGTTGATGTGGACGACGCAACGCCATCCACCCAGAAGCATCGAAATTCGCTGCTTACGCACGAATGTTTTGTACTGCGCTGTTCAGCGCTTTGGCCATTTGGTTGACCGCAGTTGACTCGGCTTGCAGCATCGCCGTGGTGGTGTTCATTTCCACTTGATACTTCATCATGTCTTCTTGGGTAGATTTCATTTGCTCAACGAGTTTTGACGTTGAACCGCCGATGTTTGATACATCATTTGCCATGGTTGTTTCCTCATCTGATTAATGGAGCCAGTCTTGGCACTTAAGTAAGAGGTTAGTGCCGATAAAGCGAGCCCACACTTCAGAAAAAAATTGAGCCGCCGCTATCGTTATCGGCATAAGCCGTGGCTTATTTAGGTGAAATTCTCGATGATCAAACGGTTACAGGGCGCAATTCTCATAACTCTGGTGTATTTGTACTCCGGCGCGGTGCAGCCCGAAGCGCTTGCTGATCTCGCTGCCTCGGCAGGCGGTGTGTTGCGGGAATTTCTCGAAGACGGTTCGCTGCAAGCCGTCACCGACAACTTTGATCAAATCGGGCGCCAAGTCTATCAAGTGGCCAAAAACCCCTAAACACGAAATACTCCATTTTCCCCCAGCGCAACAAGCAAGCCGTGAACTCACTTTTGCAACAGTTTGAACAGACGCTACGCTAGAGATGTATCGTATTTACCTGATAAACTCAGTCGATATTCACGAGCAGACGACAATATGCGCTACTTACACACCATGGTTAGGGTTTCGAATTTAGAAGCGTCGCTTCATTTTTATTGCAATGTACTCGGGATGAAAGAGGCTAGACGCTATGAGAACGAAGCAGGGCGATTCACCTTAGTGTTTTTGGCGCCAGAAACTGATCTTGCGAATGTTCACAACCAGAGTGCACCCGCACTAGAGTTGACGTACAACTGGGATCCGGAGGAATACACCGGCGGCCGCAATTTTGGCCACTTGGCTTATGAGGTTGACAACATCTACGACTATTGCGCGCACTTAATGGCCCAAGGTATTGTCATTAACCGCCCGCCACGTTGCGGAAGAATGGCATTTATCAAAAGCCCAGACGGCATCTCTATCGAGCTATTGCAAAAAGGGGAGGCGCTGGCGCCAGCTGAACCGTGGCAAAGCATGGAAAATACAGGAAGTTGGTAATGAAACGCGTCGAATTTTATTTTGACTACATCTCACCCTACGCATATTTGGCCTTTCGCGCACTCAATCGTTTGCCGGCAAACGTAGAGGTCAAGCTAAAGCCTGTTGTTGTTGGTGCACTGATGCAAGCCCACGGCATTCGTTTTCCGGTCGATGTGCCTTTGAAACACGATTATTCTAAGCGTCATTGCCAGTGGTTGGCAGCAAAGCGCATGACTCCGTTTAAAATCCCATCGCAGCATCCGTTTAATTCGATTCCATTGTTGCGGCTGACCCTTCTGGCGCAAACCGCGCGGGGTGTGGTTGATGACTGTTTTCGATTTGTATGGACCGAGGGGCATACGCCAGCAGATGAGGCTCAATTTGAAGCATTGATTGCTCGAGTCGCAGATCGCGTCAATATGCCTGCATCACTCTTAAGAGAGCAGCTCAACGCCGACCCCATCAAAGCAGAACTAAAGCTACAAACCCAAGCCGCCGCTGAACTTGGTCTTTTTGGTACGCCAATTTTTATGTACAACGGCAAAGCATATTTCGGACAAGACAGCATGGAAATGCTGACGGCAGACATCAACGCCTCGTGAAATGGTCTGCCAATTTAGGGTTCTTATGGCAGTCGCTCGAACTGCCATCATCCATTGAACAAGCAGCCAAAGCTGGCTTTAACGCCGTGGAGTTTCATTGGCCTTATCAATATTCGTCGGAACTCATTGCCGAAACGCTATCGAAGCATCAAATCGAACTGGTTAGCTTAAATACACCTCCGGGTAGGCTTAACCAGGGCGAATTTGGCCTACTTGCACATTCATCGCAGGAATTGGCTCGCAGCTCACTGGATCAAGCCATCGCGTACGCGCAAGTAACCCATTGCAAGCAGATCCACTTAATGCCCGGCAAGTTTCAAGACGAACAAGCGCTTGCCCGGTTTGAAGCAAATATTCGAACAGCGTTAGAGGTGACTGAAGGCAGCGAACTGACGTTCTTGATCGAACCTCTAAATTCTTTTGACGTGGACGGCTATCTGCTCGGGAGTGGAACACTTGCCGTGGATATCATTAAACGTATCGACGATGAGCGTCTAAAGCTGATGTTTGATGGTTATCACATTCAAAAAATTCACGGTAATTTGTGTCATTGGTTTAGCCAGTGGTCGCCATACATCGGACACGTTCAAATTGCTTCGGTGCCCAAGCGGACAGAGCCGAATCAAGGTGAAGTGGACTATCGTTACCTAATCGATCACATGTTGCGTGAGGGATATGAGGGTTATGTTGGGTTGGAGTACAAACCAACCATCGAAGATGACGCATCGGTGAAATGTCGTCATGCACTTGAGCCATGACAAGGTTGAATACAGTCATTACTATAATTTTACATAATATACATTATGCGAAGTAATACGCAGTCCATTGTGCCCATTGTCGTTAGTGGCGTCTCCGGCGTTGGTAAATCGACATTTGGCTCACAGTTGGCACAATTGCTCGATCGATCCTTCGTTGACGCAGATGACTTTCATGCTGAGGCAGCAATTGAAAAAATGCGTAACTCGATTCCGCTAAGCGACGACGATCGTTGGCCATGGCTGCAACGACTAAGCTCACACCAAACACAACATCAAAACTGCATTTTGGCATGCTCTTGTCTTAAAAAACGTTATCGGGATTACTTGCGCTCACAACTCGCTCCAAATGAGTTGTTGTTTTTGCATCTCGATGCGCCAGAATCGATTGTGATGCAACGCTTACAGTCACGCCCTCTGCACTTTATGTCAGCGACATTGCTTCGTTCTCAGTATGACGCGCTCGAGACGCCAATGAATGAGCCAAAAACATACATTCTTGATGCGTCTTTGCCCTTGGGCATGCTATTAGCGCACGCCAAAGAAATCATTGGCTCGTAAACTAACCGAATGAAAATTCAGTTGGTATTGACACCACTCTGGCACATAATCGTTAGCGAAGTCTTACTGCTTGGAATTGTCCAATGAACAAAAATCTATCAAAAATGACAAAAGTGCTGCTAGTCGGTGCAACACTTTTCAGTGCACCAGTATTTGCTGAAATGACCGTGGGTGGTGTGAAATTTGGGGATTCCATCGAAATTGATGGTATGGGTCTGGCCCTTAACGGTGCGGGCGTTCGCCACAAACTGTTTCTAGAAGTATATGCAGCAGGTATGTACCTACCCGAAGCAACCTCAAATCAGCAGGTCGCGCTGAGTGTTCGTCCGGCCCTCATTCGTTTGGTTATCACTTCAAAACTCGTTAATCAAGCTCGCATTGCCGAGGCAATTGATGAAGGTTTAACTTCTGGAATTGGCAAAGACAACATCGACGCCCAAACGGCTAACGATATTCAAACATTACGTGGGTTATTTCCCAGTTCGATTAGCAAGGGATCGGTACTCGACTTCTATGTTGGTGCGGATGAGTCGCTTACCATCCGCTTAGATGGTCAAGAGCTAGGTCGTTTCTCCAATCCTAAAATGGGTCTTGGCACCCTTCGCTCTTGGATTGGCGATAATCCTGTCGAAGCTAAATTAAAGTCAGGTTTACTCGGCAACTAAAAAAAACCAGCGTACACCGAAGTGAACGCTGGCAATATTTTCCTGACAGACAGATGGAAAAAGGTTTAGGCGGCCTCGCTTCTCGAGGCTTGCTCCATGCTCATTGAAAGCACGTTCGCATTGATAAACTGGTAGTGATAGCCAAGCAACGCCAACTCTTTACGCATGGCGAGTGATTTGGATTCATCCATATCTGACACTAAGGTTGAGCAGTTATATGCAAGCGGCTTTGATGGGTATTTCTCATGAATTGCTTTGGCAAATTCACGGGCAAACCCCATGTCAAGTTTGCCGGTATCCACCCAAACCAAGTCTGCATATTGCGCATACGCCAAGCCCCGCGCTATTGATTGCTCTAAGCCATTCTTAACACGGTAAAACCCATCTTCGGTCCGCTCGCCGGTCACAAATGTTGCATCGTTTGGATCAACGTCACTGGTTACCAAGCTTGCAGAGTCTGCAGTGGTTCTGGCGAGAATCATCGCCGGAACACCCAATACATCGGCAGCCAGACGTGCAGAGACAAGCTTTTGCACCGCTTCTGACGTGGGTACCAACACAGTTGCGCTGTCGTCTTTACTGCGCGAGCCTGAAAGGTGATCTGCAAAGTGCACACCTGCTGCACCAGCACCGATCATGCTTTTCATGATTTCGTGAGCATTAAGTACGCTGCCAAGTGCTGGTTCCGAGTCGGCAACGATTGGCAGGAAATAATCGACGAAATTCTCGTCGCTAAAATCTGTGCCGCGAGACCATTGAATCTCATCTGCACGCTTGAATGCGCCATTGATTCTTTGAACCGCTTCTGCTGCAGTGTTGGTGCCCTTGAAGTCTGAGGCAATTGATTTTGAGCCACGCGCTGACAGGTAAATGGCCTCTACCCCATTTTTCGCTTGCTGGACAGCTTGTCCGGGTGACTGTGCACCTGAGCATTGAATAAAGCCGTCAGGGCGCGCATTTTCAATCTGGGTCCAGAGTCTTTCAGCACCGCGACGAGCGATGGTGTGCTCAACTTGGAAAGTACCACGGAGACGCACGACATCCTCAGCAGTGTAACCTCGATCGACATTGGTCCAACGTGGATCATTAGCCCATGCATCGCTAAGCGCATTGATTTGCTCAGCCCGACATTTTTCATTGTTGATTGAGTATGGCATCGCCTGTTCCGTGTAAAATCATTTCGTCGGCAACAAATGTAGTTAGCTGGCAAGCATAAAACAATCCAATGGAATGTATACATAGCATTGGTTTTATTTATAATTGGTTCATGGCAAAACAAAACTTCAATCGAATGAGGCAGCTGCGAGCATTCTGTTCGGCGGCTCAGTTATCCTCGATCTCCAAGGCTGCAGAGCAATTAGAGCTAAGCCAACCCTCGGTTTCGTTGCAAATTCAAGGCTTGGAGCAAGAGCTCAATGTTCAATTATTTGAGCGTCGCGGGCCCAAAATTCGCCTCACGCCAGCAGGTGACACACTTCTCAAAATGGCAATTCCGTTAATTGACGGCGTCGAACGCTTGCCTGAAGCCTTTGCGTCTGAGCTTGGCAATTTGGAAGGCGGCACGCTTGATATCGCCTCTGGACAGTCTACCCTGCTCTATCTGCTGCCCGATCATGTCAAAGCGTTTAAAGAGCAATATCAGGGCATTAATGTGCGCCTGCACAGTGTTACAGGGCGCAACGGCATGGCGATGCTACGCTCCGATGATGTGGACTTTGCGGTTGGGTCAATGCTCGATGTGCCTGATGACATGGTGTTTCATCCGATTTTCCGCTATGAAACCATGTGCATCATGAAGCCTGGTCATCCGCTGGCAGACGTCGAAGAGCTAACACTGGAGCAAATCGGCCAGTACGGACTGATTTTGCCACCAAGCAATTTAACAACCTTTAAAAATGTCGAGCTAGTCTTTCAACAAAATCAAGTGAAATATAATGTTGCGCTTGAGGTTGGCGGTTGGGAAGTGATCAAGCGCTATGTCCGTGTGGGGCTGGGCATTGGCATTGTGACCAGTATTTGTTTGCGTGACGACGATCAGCTGGTGCGCCGTTCGGTCGCCAAATATTTTCCTGAACGTGTTTATGGTGTGGTTGTCCGTCGCGGAAAATTTCTATCGACGCCTGCAAAGGCGTTTTTACAAATGATGGCGCCTCAAGTGTTTGGTAATATCACCAGACGATGAATACACAAATTGCAAAAACGGATAAGCCACGCCTCACTGCTGCCGCTGTGATCGTTCAAGACGGCAAATATTTGATGGTCTATGAAGACATGCCCATGCAGGGCGTGGTCCTCAATCAACCCTCAGGCCACATTGAAAATGACGAATCTCTAATCGACGCGGTCAAGCGTGAAGTTCTTGAAGAGACTGGCCATACTTTTGAGCCAACGGGTTGGCTTGGGCTTTACCCTTATAAGAGCCCACACACGGGCAACACTCAAATTCGACTTTGTTTTGTGGGTCACAGCCTCGGATTCAACCCTGATCAACCCCTCGACGAACCCATTGTTAAAACGGCATGGCTCACGCGAAGCGAAATCGAAGCGCTTAGCGCTGAACATCGCTCACCACTGGTGATGAAATGCGTGGCCGATGCAGAGACACTAACCGCGCTCCCTTTAGATCGCCTCTCATCGTCCCTATAAATCAACAATGAATATTGTGATTGGCATGTCAGGAGGCGTCGACTCCTCAGTCGCAGCCCTGTTGCTGAAGCAACAGGGCCACGATGTGTCGGGCGTGTTTATGGTCAACTGGGACGAGGACGATGAGTTTTGCACCGCGCGCCAAGATTATCAGGATGCCATTGCAGTCGCAGAGCAAATCGGTATTCCATTAGAAAAGGCTAATTTTTCCAAGGAATACTGGGATGGTGTTTTTGAAAACTTCTTGGCTGAATACAGCAAGGGTCGAACACCTAACCCAGATATTTTGTGTAACAAAGAAGTCAAATTTAAAGCCTTCCTTGATTATGCTTGCGATTTAGGTTGCGATGCAGTCGCCACCGGTCACTATGCATCGACTGATATTGTCTCCGGGCGAACCCACCTAACACGGGCCATCGACCAGAATAAGGATCAAACTTATTTCTTACATGCGATCGATCGAAGTGTTTTGGATCAAGTGGTATTTCCGCTTGGCCAACTGCCAAAACCAGAGGTGCGGCGCATTGCGTCTGAGCACGGGCTGCATGTTCATAGTAAATCCGACAGCACAGGAATTTGCTTTATCGGTGAGCGAAATTTCCGTGAGTTTTTGTCAAAATACTTGCCCTCCAAACCCGGCGAAATCCGCACACTCGAGGGCCATTTAATCGGTCAGCACCCCGGATTAATCTACTACACACTGGGGCAGCGCAAAGGACTTGGCATCGGTGGCGTCAAAGGCTACCCAGAAGCACCGTGGTTTGTGGTGGGCAAAGCCCTAGAGAGCAACACACTGGTTGTAACCCAAGGCACAGACCACGAATCGCTGTACTCGTGTGGATTACAAACCGATCAGTTTAACTGGTTAGCAGATTGCCCAAACTCGGTGTTTAGGTGTTCCGCCAAAACCCGTTATCGGGAACCAGATCAGGACTGCGAGGTCACCCTACTTCCAACGGGTGGCGTCACTGTGAATTTTGACAAACCGGTCAGAGCTGTCACGCCAGGACAATCCATTGTTCTCTATCAAGATCAAATTTGCCTCGGTGGCGGGGTAATCGAAAGGGTAACCAAATGAGCAATCATTTCGACGAACAGCTCCTCTCGCTCGGTGCATGTGCACTTTGTGTCGAACAAGCACATCGCGTGGCCAATAGCGGTGTATACGATACGTCGCTGGCAGATACGCTATTAAACTCGGTACTGGAACAAACGCCAAGTAGCCTGAGCGTTCTTTACGATGATCGCGTCGAGCAGTTTGGCAAGCGTTTGTTAAAAAACCTTTTTATGGAACCAGACGGACGTACAAAAGCCATTGCGGCGCCGTTGATGCAGATGTTGCAAGTCTCCAAAGTCGTTGCCCAACGCAGTACGGTCAATGGGCCACTCGGTAATGCAATTTCAACACTTGCAGCGGAATTGACAGAAGTTGAAGAATTCGACCAACCTGTGATCTATCAAAGCTATGCCAAAATCTATAGCGATCACGTCAGCGGCCTCAAGCCCAGAGTCATGATTCAAGGCAAGCAACAGCATCTTCAGTCTGAGGAGAATGTGCAAAAGATCCGTACCCTACTTCTTTGCGGATTAAGGGCTGCGGTGGTCTGGCGACAGTATGGTGGTCGACGCTGGGACTTATTTTTGAAACGCAGCCGAATCGTTGCGAAATTATAATTAACGCAAGCTTTCAACCCGCGCTGTGGCGATCCAGCGTTGGATTTCATCCAATTTATCGTTGTCAGTCGATTCATCCTGAATATCTACTGCATTGATTTGCGCCAAATCGGTAAGGGAGTAGATTCGCTTGTCTGCCAGCCAAAGTACATCCTCGGCATTCATCGAGGTCACATCCATCATCGCCGCAATATCCCTCAACGCGACCAAATCGTAATCGGCAACGCTCAGTACAATGGCAGCCTCCGAGCATGAGTCGTACTTTCGAAGGTAATTCAAGAACGCTCTTGGTGTGAGCGCGTTGATACGGGGGAGCTTGCTGGCAACTGATTTGGAAATTGCACCGGCGACTAGAGTCCACTCCAGTGCAATTTCCTCATTGGCGTTTCTCATCGGCGAGACAATGACATCGCCAGAAGACCCGTCACCTAAAATCCAACGACTAAACGCCACGCCAAACACGAAACCCAACACTAAAATCAGTGCCAGTGGAATCACCATTTCGGCAAACAAGAAGATCACTTAATTGACCTCTGAGATTTTAAAATCGATCCGTCGATTTTGTTCACGCCCAGCACGGGTGTCGTTGCTAACAAGTGGCCGGTCCTCTCCATAACCCACAGCTGTAATTCTATCCGGTTTTACGCCTAACTTCTCTAGTTGCGTTGCAACAGAATCAGCCCGCTGCTGACTTAGACGACGATTACCTTCTGCTGAGCCGCTTGAGTCTGTGTGTCCTTCGACTACAATTTGCAACCCATCATCACAACTCTGAATCGCAGCCACGAGGTCGCGAATGATTTCGACACCAGACTCCTCCACCGCGCTACTGCCGAGACCAAACTGTATTTTCCGACGTTGACGCGCTTCATCAACAATTGCCTGACACGTTTGCAATTCATTGTCGTTCGTTTCGACCGCTGTCGGATTAGAGTCGCCTTGTGCAGTATTGTCACTAGCGGCACCGACAGTTCCAGTGGCCACGACCTCAACCGGCTCGGGCAGAGGTGCAACAGCTTTAATATTAAATTCTGGACCAATGACGCCGACATTTAATCGCTCTTGGGTTATCAGCTCTTGAATTGAGGAAAGCTTTTCAAAGCTCTCACGGCGACCGGCGGTGCCGAGCAATCGATAGCGATTATCTGAAGTTTGCAGTCTGAACGGACCAAGTGAAGAGGCGTTGTCGATCAAAGCTTGGTGCGCTGCTTCCCAGCCTTCAACCTCACCGATTGAGGGTAAGCTAAGATCTTGAACGGTTTGACCGTTAAACGATAACTCTGCTCCATCTGGACGAGTGCCCGTTAGCGTAAATGAATTGCCATCATAATTGAGTTCACTGAAAAGAAATTTTCGCCCTGTTAACCAACTTTGTTCGTAATTGTCGTTGCTGAGTTTCACTTGGCGAACGCCGTCGACTTGATTGAGCAATGCGACCAACTGTTCATAACTCGGCGATGCACCTGGAACTTCACTGACAATTACATCTCGGCCATCCACGACCAAAGACCAGCCAGATACCCCTTTCTCTGCCATTGCCTCTTCAACACGCTCTTGTAAGCTTTTTTCGACCCACGGCGCCAAGGCGTATATCAAAGCAGCAACAAAAAATAACAAGGCCAATATGGCAAAGATATCCAAAACGCGACTGCGTGGAGGACGAACATATTCGTGCGCCAAAGCTTCTCTCCTATTCTTTTATTGAATCACGAGATGACCGTCGATCCCTTCCCAGCACAAGGTCTGTCCGTCGACACTGGCTAGGCTGAGAAAGTCAAAGTTGGCTTGACGCGAAAACCGAGCCCATAGTGGGCCGTCAAACTGCAACGCTAGACGATCATCGGCATCAATTCTAATCGATTTGGCTTGCTCGATACTGATTGGCCACTCATTTGCGCCCACAATGGCAATGAAATTGCGGCCCGATTGGATGACTGAGCTCACTTGCAAAGGTAAGTCTTCAACCTCAATGGTGACTTCTTCGACTGGTGTACGTAGAACATAGCGATCTTGATGATCACGCCAAAGAATTTTTTCAAATAGCTTAATTAGTGCGGTACGTTTGATCACCGAACCATGGTGAACCCAAGTACCGTCTGCACGAATGACTAAATCCATTTCGCCACAGTGTGCAGGCGACCAATTACGAACGGGATAGCGAGAGGACTCTCCGTCGATGGCTTTGAGAATGGATAAATCAATCATTTCAACGCTGCTTTATGGTCGGTGCCGGTTTAGAGTACCAGCTTGCATTGAAAATTAAACGACCAGAGAACTGGTCGGGACGGCAGGATTTGAACCTGCGACC
>JABXHR010000281.1 GCA_013373515.1 Gammaproteobacteria bacterium
ATAAAGCAGATCAGCAGCGGCGTTCGAGTCTCTTTAAATCCACGTAGTGCACCAGTCGCAGCAAGCTGAAGTGCATCAGAGAATTGGTAGAGCGAGGCGAGCCCGAGTAAATATGCCGCGAGCTCAACCACCTCTGAGTTTGCGCTGTAATAGCCCGTCAGTGGAGCGGCTAGAAATCTGAGCAGTGAGAAGCTTGTTAAGGCTATTAGCAGGCTAGCAACTAGCCCCAGATATGCCGTCTCTTGCGCCTGCTTAAGTCTGCCTGCGCCTCGGTGTTGCCCTACTCGTATGGTTAGCGCTAAGCACAGACTCAGAGGCAGCATGAAGATGAAGCTGGAGATGCTAAGCGTGATCTGATGAGCAGAAATTACCACTGCGCCGTAGTCAGCCAGAAGCAGAGCGATGAAGCAGAACATGCTGGTTTCGATGAGTAGCGCGAAGGCAATTGGCAGACCTATAGCAAGTTGATGCCGCATCTTGGGCCAATCGAAACTCAGAGGTCCTAATGAAGGCCCCCGCAGCAACTTCAAATGTTTGAACTGTGGACTGCGCTGCAAATACGCAACCGCAGAGACCAACATAGTGGTAAAAGCAAGGCTGCTGGCATATCCGCAACCGATTCCACCTAGTTCCGGCATCCCCAACTTACCGAAAATGAGAAGGTAATTGAGCGGAATGTTGAGCAGCACGGCTAGCAGCCCAATTCGCATCATCGGTTTCGTTATTCCAAAAGCCTCGGCGAACGATCGCATCGACTGGAACAGCAGCATCAGTGGGAACCCCCAGCTTATAGCATCGAGGTAGTCCTGGGATTTTATCTGTAGCGCTCGCTCAACACCGAGCCAAGCCAGCAGGGGAGTAGCATTGCGAAGAATAAGAACAGCGGCGATACCCAATGCAAGTGCTAGCAGCAGACTTTGGTGCAGCTCGGCGCGAACCTGATCTGTTCGATTCCCACCAAACAGGTAGGCAACTATCGGTGTAAGCGCCATCATGACACCACTCATGGATATCAGCATCGGTAGCCAGATAGACGCGCCAAGGGCCACTGCGGCGAGATCATCGGCGCCTGCGTGTGAGGCCATTAGTGAGTCCGCAAGACTCATTGCCGTCATCGCCGACTGGGCGAGTAAGATTGGCCAGGCCAGCCGAACCAGTGCGGTTAGCTCGGTACCATAATGTGGAATGTTTTTTTTCAATTCTTCAGCTCAATTTCTGATCAGGATGATCTATTTTAAAAAGTGGCATCGTAACAAAATCGGTCCGACCAAAAATAAAACAAATGGAGAACAAAAATGACCCGATCAAATGCTAAAAAGTGTCTTGTCGGCGCTGTAGCGAGTGCAACCCTAGCACTGTCTACTGGCGCTCTCGCCGCGACCACTTGGAAGATTCAATCTACATGGGACGCGGGCACTATAGGTTATACCACGTTTAAAGACTGGTGTGACTCAATCGAGGGCAAAACCAAAGGCGAGCTGAAATTCGAATGTTTCCCTGCCAAGGCAGTAGCTGCTGATAACAACGGCCTTTTTGACGCTGTACGCAACGGCGTTCTTCAGGGTATGAACCCTTGGACGCTGTACTGGGCTGGTAAAATCCCGGCAACGGTATTTTTGAGCTCCTACCCGGGGGGACCAGACCAGCCACACCAGTGGGACACGATGTTTTACAGCATGGGTATGTTGGAGAAAACTCGTGAAATCTATGACAAATTCGGTCTTTTCTACGTAGGCCCTATTCACCACGACGCCAATATTATCCATTCGAAAACCCCTGTAAACTCAATCGAGGATATGAAGGGCATGAAGGTGCGTCTGCCAGGTGGTATGGTGGCCGAGGTATTCCAGCAGTTCGGTGTATCAACAGTGTCTCTGCCAGGATCGGATATCTTCCCCGCGCTAGAGAAAGGCACAATTGACGCGGCCGACTTCGTCGGACCAGCAGTAAACTGGGAACTGGGCTTTTCTCAAGTAACTGATTACATCCTCTTCGGCCCTCCAGGAACCATGTCAGTATACCAGCCGGTGGATGTGATGGACTTAACTGTAAATAAACGAGCTTGGATGCGTCTAAGTCCTGAACTCCAGCAGTTTGTCGAGGATGAAGTTCGTAACTATTCGCAGAAGCACTTCCAGGCGATTCAGAAAGCGAACTTGGAAGCAATGACCAAGTTTAAAGAGGCTGGTGATAAGGTATCACGTCTGAGTCAGGATGATGTCGAGGCCTTCCGTCAGGCAGCTATCCCGGTCTGGTACCGCTGGGCTAATAAAGATAAGGATGCTCAAGAAGTTTTCCAGATTCACCTCGATTACATGACTAATGAGATTTCTGGTTACCTCAAACCCGAGGACTTGGAAGGCTACACGCTAGGCAACTAAGAAGAAAATACTCACTAGGCAATTAGAGGAGGGGCATTTGGCCCCTCCCATCATTCGAGGTTATGTCATGGATCAAATCGATGGCTTTGGGTTTGTTATGCCCCATTGGATCTACTGGGGCTGGCTGGCCGTCATGCCCCTCATCGTGCTTTATTTGACCGGCTTTCGTGTCACCGGTAGCAAAGAGGACGTAGATCACAGCCACCCCGGGAACGGGCTCACGCGAGCTATAGACTGGCTCAGTTTGTGGTCGGGTGTTTTTGTTGCGCTCTGGACTATCAACGCCGTGGTCTTCTATTTTTTTGAAGTTGTGATGCGCTATTTACTCAACATGCCCACTATTTGGGTCCACGAGGCGTCTTTTTTGATTTTCGGTATGCAGTACTTGATGACCGGTGCCTTAGCGTTTCTGCATGGCTCACATGTTCGTGTGGATGTTGTCTATAACTATCTGCCAGAGCGGGGCCGAATCGGAATGGACATCTTCAGTTCGCTCTTTTTCTTTATTTTCGCCCTGGCGCTGACTGTGACCTCGTGGACCTTCTTCAGCCAGTCTTACGATATGAAGGAGATAACCGTCGAGACGTGGGGTATTCAGTACTATCCAGCCAAGGCGTTGATGGGGTTGGGTTCACTTCTGATTTTGCTCGCCGGCGTCTCAAAACTAATAAAAGACATTCTTCTCTACATCGAGATGGGACGGAGGGCTCAAGCATGAGTACGGTGAATTCCAACCCCGTAAGTGCGATAGGAAGACTTGGCCACTATCTTATGGTGTTGTCGACGTTGGCATTAGCGTCGGTTGTGGTGGTTGAGATCATCAACATCAGCTTCTTTGATCCTTGGGGCGATGAGAAATTTTTATTTCGTCTTGAGGGAGCGTTGGCAGATGTCCCAATAGGGCCACTAACCTACCTGATGTTCGGCTCTTTGTTGGTCGCGCTTATGATGGGTCTGCCACTGGCATTCGTTACTGGCGGACTCGGTGTAGTGTTCATCTACCTCGTGGGTGACGCCTACATGCTGAATATCATCCCGGGCCGTATCTTCCCATTCATGATCAACTCGGATATCGCAGCGATACCTCTGTTCATTTTTATGGCGGCGATGCTTGAGCGAGCCGGCTTGATAGAGGAGATGTTCAACGTCGTCTACAAGTGGATGGGTGGGCTTACAGGAGGTCTGGCTACTGCAACGATTGTAGCATCAACCATATTGGCTGCTATGGTCGGTGTGATAGGTGCGGCAGTTGTAACCATGGGTATAATCGCTCTACCTGCAATGCTCAAACGCGCGTATGATCACAAGATAGCGCTCGGTTCCATTATGGCCGGTGGCACCCTGGGTATCCTGATACCGCCTTCAATCTTGGCGATTCTCTATGCTGTAGTAGCACAGCAATCGGTTGGCGAACTCTATCTGGGAGCCGTGATACCGGGTCTTTTATTGTCAGTCATGTACATCGCATACGTTACGATTCGCACCAAGATTAATCCCGACCTAGGTCCGCCAATCCCGGAGGGAGAGCGTATCGGTCTTGGGGAAAAAATCGGCTTACTGAAAGACCTGATTGCGCCAATAGGTTTGGTCGTGCTAGTGCTCGGCCTTCTCTTTGGCGGCATTGCGACGCCAGTAGAGGCGGCGGGTATAGGATCATTCGGAGCTATACTGGTCGCGATGAGGCATGGCGTGTTCAGCTTCAAAGCTCTGCAAGAGGCATCTATTACTACAGCAAAAGCCAGCGCGATGGTTCTCTGGATCATGTTCGGTGCGTCGGTTTTCGTAGGCTTCTATATCCTACAAGGCGGCCAGGCGTTTATAACTGAGGCAATCTTGGGTACCGGGCTGAGTGCTTACGGCATACTCTTTATGCTGATGGTGCTTCTGGTTGTTCTAGGTATGTTCCTCGACTGGGTAGGAATTCTGCTGCTGGCGGTACCCATCTTTGTTCCGATCGTCAAAGCGCTCACTTTCGAGGGCCTCTTCGGTCTACCGGGTGTTGATGGCGAGGACGTGGTGCTTTGGTTCGGAGTGTTGTATCTGGTGAATATGCAGATGTCATTTCTCAGTCCACCATTTGGCTACGCGTTGTTCTACATACGTGGTGTCTGCCCCCCCGAGATTAGCATGGCAACAATCTTCCGTTCTGCTTTGGTGTTTCTCGCACTGCAGGCGTTTGGTCTGTTGCTTTGCGTTATCTTCCCTGGAATAGTCACTTGGCTGCCTAACCTCGTATACGGCTAAACCCTGCAGGGTTACGTTTAGGTTGGGGCGGGCCTGTCAGATCTGGCAGGACCGCCTCGGCGTTTTTATCTACAGCTCTTCCACCTCTTCAAGCACCGCACGTGC
>JABXHR010000186.1 GCA_013373515.1 Gammaproteobacteria bacterium
CGCTACCTCAACTTCGATCAGATGGACGTTTACGTAGGCAAAGCCTCTTCGGTTATCCCAACTGTTGAAGCCTAATAGCCACACATTGCAATAACAGAGACCTTCCAGCAGCGCAGGTCACTGTTGTAGCAATAACAGCTATAAAAAAAACCTGGCCATGCCGGGTTTTTTTGCTTGGAGCCAAGCTCTGATGTTCCACTTTTAACTTGGTACGATGACTGCACCAGTTTTAGTTGAAAACTCGAGCACTTCACCCGTGTCAGGATCCTTAACTTTTGCTGTATCCCTTCCCGTTAAGGCTGTTACCGGAACTTTAATTTTGTTTCCGTTTGAGGGATTAACGACAACGAGATACTTAGATTGAGCGCTCGCAACTTCACGAGCTCCAGCCGTTTTAATGAAGTGAATATCGAGCGTCATGCCCGCGGTCACTCCGGCAGTTGAACTCACTCGAAAGTTATTGATCTCATAGGGAGAGCGTGTCGCCAGCAGATGAGCATCTATCTCCTCCACAGTCTTAACCGAGGCAGATGTAAAACTTTTTACCTTGTCGAAAACATTTAACTCTTTCGCTTTTGAGGCGAAATCTGCGCCGGCATTTCTAACCCCCTCTCCCATCGATCTCAGCTTTGCCGACATCCCACCATCAGGAGTTTCAGACACTAACGCCGTCTCAACTTCAATGCCCTCGTTTTTCAAATTTTTCGTAGCCGTATTTTTTATTTTATCAAACATATCTGTACTCTCTTGAGTTACGTTCTTTAAGCGAGACCGTCTGTATCGATAAGGATATCATCCATTTGTCCATCACCATCTATGTCTACTCCTGCTATATCCATGTCTCCGTCAGAGTCCAAGTCATATGCAACTAAATCAATAACCCCATCAGCGTCTACGTCCAGCGCAACAGCATCAACTATTCCATCATTATCGCCGTCAACCCCAACAGCATCTATCAGGCCGTCGCCATCTAGATCGGCGACTACCGTGTCTGCAAAACCGTCTCTATCGCTGTCTACCGCTAGCAGATCAACAATACCATCGCGGTTACGATCGATGGCTACTCCGTCCAAGACGCCATCATCATCGGCATCAACCCCAACCGCCTCAACGAGACCGTCATCGTCTATATCGATTGCAAAAGTCTCAAAATTTCCATCTCCATCCTGGTCATTAGCGACAAACGACCCTTGTACTCTTTTATCTTGCGACATAGTTGTAACGCTCCTTTCCTAACAGAGTTCCTATATATACAGACTACTTAAGTTAAAAAACCACACGTTAAATTTTCACATCAAAATACATGCCAATAATTATCAACCTTAGCCTAGTCTCTACGGAAAAACTAATCTATGCTGTTTGAAGATGTATTAATAAGGAGAACGACGTGACATTTACTGATTCGATATCAACGTGCTTAGCCAAGTATGCGACTTTTTCAGGCCGCGCTAGTCGATCGGAGTTTTGGTGGTTCCAGCTGTTCTGCTTGTTGATGAATTGGGGCGCAATTATCGTAGACCCAACAGAAATAATAGCCACGCTAATAAATTTGGCGTTCCTTATCCCGAGTTTAGCCGTCGGTGCTAGGCGGCTTCACGACATTGGTAGAACAGGATGGTGGCAGTTGATTGCACTGACAGTGATTGGATTGATTGTTCTGATTATATTTTGGGCGAAAGAGGGACGTGCTTCAGTCAACAAACACGGGCATGCTCTCACCCCTCCATCGATCTAAGGTAAACCGATGAAATATAAACTGTTGGCAATGACATACGCTTGTTTAATTTTTAGCTACAATCCGGGGGTTTTCGCTGGAAGCTCTGATTGCAACTCGATAAGGGACAGCGATGCAAAGGCAATGTGTCGAGCGCAAGCGAAAGGACAAAGCCACTACTGTAATCAAATCAAAGACAGTGATGAGAAAGCCTTTTGCCGGGCCGTAGTGATGCAGCAAAAACATTACTGCAATCAAATAAAAGAGCGAGACAAAAAGGCATTTTGTCGATCCAAGTTCTAGATATTGCCAAAATACCAAGTACGTTCACTCAGCTCGAGTGATCGTAACTGTGAGGTTTCTTCCACTCTCTTGTATCATGAAGCAATCTGCATCGCCTGATTGGTTGACGCTACATGTGATATTGGACTTCACATACCTCCCGCCCCGGGTGCATCGTGCGTTATCAAGATCTTCTACCCGAAGCTGCCTGTCCTCAGTTATTGTCGCTGTAACGGCTGCGATGCATTCCTCGTTCGACACCTCCTCGATAATCGTCTTCGTCCCTTTACCCTCCTTACTGAACACGTAAATACTCGTAATTGGCTCCCCAGTCCTTGAATTAGTCAAACCCGCGTAGGACCTCCAAGTACCATGAAGAAACTCCATATTTCCAGTCTCAATAGCCTCTACAGGTATAACCAAAGCTTCTCCTACCTCTACAACTGGACCAATTTTTTGGTCGTTAAATAGCCACCAAAGTAACAAAGCGAAAAGAAGAAGCAACAGTGCTGAAAGTAACCAATAATACCAAGGGAACCTCCTCACATCAGCGGGCGGTGGCACCTCAACAGGTACAAAGGGCACGCGAGGTTCGGCAATTTCACCAAAAATCGAATCAGAACTTAGATCGACTGCTGATCTGCCATCCCGATGTTGAAGACCCCAGTTTGTCACGACTGGCTTGTCATTGAGCAGGTAGATGTAGCTTATGTCTGGTACCGCAACAGCTTGTTGGAGCATGTGCCCCAAGCGTTGGGAATGATGATCTGGACTGCTTTTCAGCGTTTCAGCTAACCCCCGAATTTCCGTGGCGCAGCTTTTGATGTTCGCTAGATGAAAATTTTTGCTCTCATCATCTAATGAATTAATAGGGATTAACCCTCCTTCTGCGTCACAAGAGTAGTCAACAAGATTTGAGTTACGCTCATAATCTGGTCTCGCAAGCAAGGATGCTGCCTCTGGTGACACACGCTCACGCAAAACAGCGCTTAAACTGTCGTAGAGACTGTAAGCTGGATAATCAGCCGAACCGAACGCCGTAAAATTCTTCAAGTCGGTCGTAGTTATATGCATCTAGTTATCCTTATGAGGCATCGGGAAGTACCGGTAAATCCGGTACTTCAGGAAGCACCGGAAGCTCAAATAGATCAGGCAGTTCAGGCAGTTCAGACTCTACAGGCGCCTCAGGCGTTTCAGGCAGCCCATCTACAGGTGGGGGTAAACTATCCAAAGGTGGCAAATCAGGCAGCTCGTTTAAGTCTGGCAAACCTTCAGGCTTCTCTGAGCCGTTGCCACTATTTGGAACGGGTAAATCCTCTTGAGGCTCCTCCGGTGCAGTTGGTGTCTCAGTTGGTGTATCTGTCTTCGGTGCCTGCTGAGGTTGTTGCTCTGGTACTGAGTTCGGTGAAGGTAGTTCTGAGGATGATTTATCGGATTGCCCAAAAACTATCCATCCAATTAGGGCCAATATTACAACAACTAAAAGACCAAAAACCCCCAGGACAAGTGGGGAAACAGAAGACCTAGACTCTGACTTGTTGCTGACTTGACCGTTTGCATCGGCACCCGATCGGATTCCGTTTTCAGCAGCGCTATTTGAATCTGGCTCATCAAAACCCACCGAAGATCCATGCAGAGTAGATCCAATGACTGGGCTTTTCTCTGGTTCTGGTTCTGGTTC
>JABXHR010000152.1 GCA_013373515.1 Gammaproteobacteria bacterium
ATGGCCGAGGTCAGCGCCAGTATCGTCACCGTGTGCCGCTGCGCCTGCGCCCAACCTTGTTTTAACATCATGATCGAAGCGCCCACCTCTAGCCAGAAGCATATCGGTATCAATTCAAGCGGGCTCAATATGGCAACCCCGAGCACCATGGTTACCGCAGAAAGCGCAAAGCCACTGAACCCCCTGACGACACCTGCCACCAACACGATTAGCGACAACGCCAACAATGAAGACGCTTCTAATTCAAACCATGCCGCCAAAGTAAACATCCTTTTCTATGAACGAAGTTATACAAACCGTTTAAAAACAGTGCGAAAAAAGTAGCGAGCAATAGGCTTTCAAGCGTCGCCAACGCATCCTAATCGGCAAGTTTAACTTGTCGCCGCAAAAGGTCTGATAGACTTTCAGTGTCGCAACAGCGCCAAGGTAAGAAGGGCTACCGAGTGCACAAGAATATCGTTTTTATCATGTCCGACGATCACGCCGCTCAGGCCATTTCAGCCTATGGCAAGGGGCTGAACCACACCCCAAATATCGATCGATTGGCCAATGATGGATTGCGCCATGATGCCACCTATGTCACTAACTCCATCTGCACCCCGAGCCGCGCCACCATTCTCTCGGGCACGCACAACCATGTGAATTTGGTGACCACGCTGCACACCCATATGGACAATCGTCTACCCAATGTGGCCAAGCATTTGCGTGCGGGCGGTTATCGCACCGCTATTTTTGGCAAATGGCATTTAGGCGAAGGCCCTGATCACCAACCCACAGGCTTTGATGAATGGTCCGTGGTCGAAGGTCAGGGCGACTACTGGGACCCTGCGTTTATCGACGCCAATGGACGGCAACGCGTGTCCGGCTACGCCACCGACATCATTACAGATAAATCCATTGATTTTATTCGACGCAATCAAGATCAACCCTTCTTCTTAATGTGTCACCACAAGGCGCCACATCGCAACTGGCAGTACCATCCCCGCTATCGAGACATTCATCCGCCGGGCTCCATCCCACTGCCCCATACCTTCAATGACAACTACGACAACCGCGCAGCCGCAGCGGCCGCCGCCAAAATGCGGGTGCGCGCAGATTTGGTTTATGAGGATCTAGCGTTGGTTCAGCCTGAAGGCGGCGCCAGCGTTGCGGGGCCATTGATGGAAGACCCATGGCCGATGCGCAGAATTCCTGATCTACAGCCCGGCGAAGACATAACTGTGATTTGCGCAGAAACCGGTGAAAAGCACTATTTTGACGATCCACAAGCCTTTGCCGAGTTTAAATACCAACGCTATATGAGCCGTTATCTGCGCACCGTGCAGGCGATTGATGACGGCGTGGGCCGCATACTCGACACGCTGGATGAGCTCAACCTGACTGACAACACACTGGTGATCTATACCTCGGATCAAGGCTTTTTCTTGGGCGAACACGGCTGGTTTGATAAACGCTTTATGTATGAAGAAAGCTATCAAATGCCCTTTTTGGCACGGCTTCCAAGCTGTATTCCGAAAGGCATTACCACCCGCGATTTATCCAGCAACGTCGATTTTGCCCCCACGTTTTTAGACTATGCAGGCTTGCCCCGTCCAAGCTATATGCAAGGACGCTCGCTGCGAGCCGTCATGGAAGGCAAAACACCGAGCGATTGGGAACAAATTGCGTATCACCGCTACTGGATGCACGCCGATTCAAATCACAACGCCTATGCGCATTACGGCGTACGCGATCAGCGCTATAAGCTGATTTACTGGTATAACGATGATCTCGGCCAGAAAGGCGCAAACCCCAACGATGCGACACCCGAATGGGAGCTCTTCGATTGCGAGAATGATCCCTACGAGCTAAACAATGTGGCGCAGAACGCCGAATATTCGGAGGTATTCAAAACCATGCTGAAAAAACTCGACGACCACATGCGCGACATTGGAGACATCCCCGAACACGATAGCGCGCAAGTTTTGGCGCAGATGGCTCGGGTTTAAAGTGAGTTGCTGCGGCACCAATAACCGACCAAAGTCAGACAGGCCACCCCCATCGCGTTTGGCCGACGATTTAGCGAGCATTTCAGATTCAAGCACACCAGAAAAAATCAAATTTGCGGCTTGCAAAACTCACACCGGCAGCAAAAAGCCCGTCATCGTCGAGGATGGCGAAGGCATTGTTCGCCAACACAAACTCAAAGCCTTCAAAGTCGATGCCACGCTGGTGACCAACGCGCGGTTTGCCCAATTCGTACTTGAAACAGAGTACCGCACAGTGGCCGAAGAATTCGGTTGGAGCTCAGTATTCCGCGGCCTACTCCCAGACCTAAGCAATGTGCCGCCCGGCGGCGGCACACCCTGGTGGAGTGCTGTACAGGGCGCGTGTTGGCACGCCCCCGAGGGCAGTGGCAGCCACATTCGAGAGCGCTTAGATCACCCTGTCACCCATATCTCTTGGCGCGATGCCAATGCTTTCGCCCAGTGGCAAGGTGGCCGCCTACCGAGCGAAGCCGAATGGGAACACGCCGCAAGAGGCGGGCTTCAAGACCCTCGATTCCCTTGGGGCGAACAAGCGCCAGACGACACCGATTTTTTGCCCTGCAATATCTTCCAAGGCCAGTTTCCCGCTCACAACACCGCCGCAGATGGATGGATTGGCACCTCGCCAGTCAAAGCATTCGCACCCAATGACGCGGGTCTCTACGACATGGCCGGCAATGTCTGGGAATGGACGGCAGAGCCCTACTTGATACGCTCACTCTCCAAAGCGGCAAAAGCACGCAACGCGCAAGCACGTGCGAGCAACGAGAAACTGATGAAAGGCGGCAGCTTTTTGTGCCACAAAAGCTACTGCTATCGCTATCGTATTGCGGCGCGTCTGGCCTTAGCCGCCGACAGCGGTGCGTGTAACTCGGGGTTTCGAGTGTTTTATGACGCTTGAGCAATCAATAAACGCGAATACTCACACGCTCAAAAAATTGCGCTTTTTAGCCAAAACCAAGCCATTCCAACCCACTCATGCATGGCCATGCGAGAATGATCAAGGTTATAGGCGCTCAGCGCAGGAATGTTCACTGGACGTGCGCGAAAATCGGTCGGCGCCGGAAGCCCATTGAGTCCACTGTACCTTGCCATCATCATAATGCGCCGCATATGCGATGCAGAACTCACCAGCGCAACCTCACTACCTTCGCCCAGCAATTTGAGCTGATTTAGCTCGTCGAGCGTATCGTAAGAAGCCCCCAGCGTACTGATTCGCTCCGCTTGCACACCCAATTCAATGGCCGCGTCGCGCATAATTTTAGACTGAGGAACCGAATCCCCCAAGGTTACGGCCGCTGCAAAGACCAACTTGGCCTCCGGATAGCGCTTCACCAGCGCAACACCATGCTCAAGCCGAGTTAACGCAATTGCAGTGAGATGGTGCGCAGAGCGAATTCCCACCACCGAATCGGATCGCGCCCCAAAAACGAACACCAAATCAGGTTGGTGCTGTTCAAGTGAAAAATGGGGCTCGGCCTTCTCAAGGCTGGACAACAGTGAATAAGACACCGGCTCAAAGCCCAGCAGCAATATACTCACGATACCCACTGTCAACATCGACTTGCCAAGCTTCGGACGACGACGTCGAAACACCACAAAGCACAGCAAACAAAAACAGAAAAAGCCGATTGGCGTCAGCAACCAACCGAGCGCTTTTTTCAAGAAATATCCAAACGTCATCTTATTGTTATGGTTTAAATAAAGTGGCACATTCTGCAACGCTCGCGATCAATAAGCCAGACACAAGGCGATAGCTAGGGTCGCCGCAGGCGACTTTCCCTCTCGCTGCCAGACGCGGTTAGTGCATGCACTAGAGGACAGACCTTCGGGCACGGTACACCGGGGTATTGCAGGCGAACAAGGCCCTGCGGCTCAGTGGGCAGTTAACAACACTAGCCACATCACCATTCATTACACACCATATGAGCGTCTTAAAGTACGATAGCGATACCGACAACTTGGAGCGCAAGGATGGCGATCGAAATCCAGGAATTTGTAAACCCAAAGTCAATTATGACGCCGGGCGCAGCCGCTGCTGTGGTGGCCACCACGTCCGGCGCCTGCTTCGCCACGCTTGGCATTAACATCGCATTCTCCTTGGTGATATTGCGCTTTTTCGTCGGTTCAGTGGTCTTTCACAGCGCAGAGTTTAAAGATGGCAAATTGAGCTGGAGCGCGAAGATATTTTTCTACGTGCTCAATTCAATCATCATCTTTGCCATGGCCACCGGTACTCACGCGGTACTAGACAAACGTTCCCCATCGATCAACGCCTTTTACGACCTTAACCCCATACAATCCGCGTATGCGGATGACTTATCAGAAAAAACCACCATTAAACAGTCAAAACCCATTTTTCTAGATTGGACAAAAACGCCAACAAGCAATCAAAATGACCGGGCACAAGACTCCCCCATCACAGTGCAGGTAGAACAAGCAGGCATCCAATTTAGAAAGCTCCTCGCCAATGCGGGCGTCGTGACACCGGAGTACTCCGTTACCATAGATATCGATCAATCAAAACTACCTGCGACCATAGAATCTGTGAAATGGGAACTGCCAGAAGCCTATTTCCCCAACCAACATTCGGTGGAAATCTCAGGCACAGAAGACCCTAAACTAATGATCAACGCTTGGGATCCTTTTATCATCAAAGCAACAATTGAACTTAGTGATGGCACATCACTTCAGCAAAGTGAGTCTGTGCAATTTAATCAATAGGGTAATTAGAACCACGCATAGGGTAAAAAACCGGAGCGCCCCAGCCTAACCGTCGTGGCAATTGGTAGCAGTGCCGATGCCTAGCACATGATCCAAGCGACGACCTGAAAAGAAGCAAGGTTTTGCTGTACTCAAAACGCCAGAAACAGATTTTCAGCCTCACTAAACTGTGGCCAAAAAATGAAATTCAGTCTGCTGCCGATAGGGCTTTTCGGGCGTGGCCAGTATTTGTCCGAAATGAGGCTGATTGACAGCATCGTTAAACCGCGTCGCCTCCAAGCATAGCCCCGTTTCGCTCTCGCAGGGCCGCCCATCAAGATACTGCACGGGTGCGATGGCGGCATAGCCAGAGTAAAAATGCAGCCCTGGCTCTGTCGTGCGAATGTCCATCTGCAGCGCGCCATCACCAGACCATAACCGTGCCGCAGCGCGAGGATTGATCTGCAAACCACCGTCTAGCACATAGCTAGCATCATAGAGGCCGGGATCATTGATGCGCTGCGGAAGACGAAAATCAAAACGACCACCCGCGACGGGTACGATACGCCCCGTCGGTAGCCCCTCAGTGTCAGCTTCCAACATTTGGTCGGCCAACATTTGCAATCGATGGGAATGTATACGGCCCGCGCCATCTAGGTTGAAATAGCTATGGTGTAAAAAGTTGACAGGCGATGGCTCACTGACATGCGCGGTAATGGTGACGATCAGCGATTGGCTACCAAGCTCATAACGACAACACGCATCAAGTGCGCCAGGATAGCCCTCGTCGCCGTCAGGGGAATGGATAGTCAATGTTACCGATGTAGATGTCGCATCCACCAACCGCCAGTTGCGCCGTCCAAGCCCGACCTTGCCACCGTGCGAATGATGCCGTCCGTCAAGATTGCGGGCCAGAGCATAGGATCTACCATCGATCACCAGCCGACCCTCTCTGATCCGCCCACCATATCGGCCAACATTGGCACCATGATTCCGAGAATACCTAAGGTAATCCGACAATCGTGGAAAGCCCAGTACGACAGGCCGCAACCTTCCCGAAACGGGCAAACGCAGATCGCGAACCACCGCTCCCCAAGTGATCACTCGCGCAGTCATATCCCCATTTTTCAAATGAATTTCCTGAACTTCTTCGCCATTGGGCAGAGTTCCGAAAAGGTGAATATTCATGCGAGTTCCAAATTTGAGTGATCCACGGTCGAATGAGGCATTGTATGAATTTAAGTTGTAAGGAGTAGACCCGACGGGTAAGCCTGTCAAAATCCAAAACTTCGATCGTCAAAACTCTTACTAACACGCAAAAAACGCCCATAAAAAGGGCTAAGCAATACATCTTGAGATCAACTCAGCCCCCCATTAAGCCTTTTAATGCATCAAAGCATCACCCGCTCCAACTGGTCTAATGTCTCCATCGCAGGTAGACACTGCCTTACACTAGAGTTAGGCTCCCTGCCCTCGCGTACAGCCGCGATAAACTCTCTATCTTGCAATTCGATACCATTATTCGAAACCGCCACCCCAGACAGATCGATTGGGTTGTCATTGCCATCGACTAGGTCGTCGTAGCGCGCGATATAGGTCCCTTTATCGCAGATATAGCGGAAGAAGGTACCCAGTGGGCCGTCGTTGTTGAAAGACAAGCTCAGCGTACAAATGGCGCCGCTGTCGGTTTTCATACCGATGCTCATATCCATGGCGATATTGAGATCGGGATGGATCGGGCCCTGCATCGCTTGCACTTTGGTGGCTGCTTCGCCACATTGGTATTGGAACAAGTCCACTGTGTGGCAGGCGTGGTGCCATAAGAGGTGATCGGTCCAACTGCGCGGGAGGCCCATGGCGTTGGTGTTGGTGCGACGGAAGAAGTAGGTTTGCACGTCCATTTGTTGGATTTTGAGCTCGCCCGCTTGGATTTTGTTGTGGATCCACTGGTGGCTTGGGTTGAAACGGCGGGTGTGCCCTACCATGGCCACTAAGCCGGTGCGCGCTTGGGTTTCGACCAAGCGGCGAGCGTCTTCGATATTGTCGGCCATGGGGATTTCGACCATCACGTGCTTGCCCGCTTCTAGGCAGGCAATGGCCTGAGAGGCGTGCATTTGGGTGGGTGTGCATAAAATGACAGCATCCACATCTTCGCGCGCCAGCGCTTCGTCTAGGCTGTCACCACCCCAAGCAATATTGCGCTCCTTGGCGAAGGCTTGCATTTTTTCGGCGTTGGAGCCTACCACAGCGGTCACTTGCACGCCGTCGATATTGGCAAGCGCCGCTAAGTGTTTTAGTCCAAAAGCGCCAGCGGCACCTGCGACACAAATTCTCATGTTGTTTCCTTTAGTGGCTGTGCTCAATCAGTTGTAAGCCAGTAGCCGTATTTGAAATGGGGGCGTAATAGTTGCTGTGAAGCAGCTTTAGATTGCCGTGCATGGCACCGCGCATGGCGAGCCACATATTGATTTCGACGCCCTGTGCGCCGCCGCGTTGGATAATTTCTGAGATGGAAAGATCAGCGATGGCTTGGGGGTCGGTGATGAGTTTATCCATGCACCAGAGGTCAAACTCACGCGAGATAAACCCTGCACGCTGACCATCCAGCTGGTGCGACATACCGCCGGTGCCAAACAATACCACGTTGAGGTCTTGATCAAACGATTCGATGGCCTTGCCGAATTCCTTGCCCAGCGCCAAGCAGCGCGAGGGGTTGGGCATGGGGTGACGCTCGCAGTTGATGGCCACGGGAATGACTTTGATATGGCTGTAATTCTTGTCCGGCCACATCACTGACATGGGCACGGTGCAGCCGTGATCCACCTTCATTTCTTGGCAAACCGTCATATCGAAGTCATTTTCGATAAGATGGGTAGCGATATGCCACGACAGCTCGGTTTCGCCGGTGATTGGCGGGATGGTTGCAATGCCCCAGCCCTCGTCGGCGTTTTCGTATTTGTCGGCCACGCCCATGGCAAAGGTGGGTTTGCGGTCGAGGAAAAACTCTAAGCCGTGATCGTTGTAGAACAACACCACCACATCGGGCGGGTTGTCGTGCAACCATTGGCGCACGGGTGGATAGCCATCGAAAAACGGCTTGAAATACGGCGTTTCTTCTAGGTTGTTGTCCATGGCCACGCCGATGGCGGGAATGTGAGAGGTGGTAATCCCTGCGGTGATTTTAGCCATTGCCCTGCCCCCTTTGAACCAGCATTGCTTTAAATTCTTCGACTGTCATGCCGGTTTGAATGGCACCGATGTCTTGCATATTGAGTTTGAGTTGGCCTGCGAATTTGGCCAGGTAATAAATACTGCCACCCGCCTCGAGTAGGCCAATGATGTCGCGATTTAAAATCGCCGCGGTTTGCGCTTCGTTAAGGCCAAATTTTTCGCAATAGGCTTTTTCGTCTTTGGAAAATTCTTCGCGGCACTCGGCGGCGTTGAGCGAATAGCACATTTTGTTGAGCGCATAGCCCTTGTTCGACATTTTGCCGTCAAAGTGATAGGTGCCTTCTACCGGTGTTAATGGACACATAAATCCTCCTAGTCTGCCCAATATAGGCGCATGGGGTTATCGACTAACAATGCCTGTTGCAGCGCGGCGGTGGGGGCGATTTTGGGAATCACATCCACAAGCGCGCCATCGTCAGGCACGTGTGATTTCATATTCGGGTGCGGCC
>JABXHR010000034.1 GCA_013373515.1 Gammaproteobacteria bacterium
AATCGGTTCATCGGCAAGCAATAACAGCGTTTGCTGCACCACCGCGCGAGCCAGCAGTACTCGCGCCTGCTCGCCCCCCGACAACTGATCTGCCGGGCGTGTTCGCATCGTTTGCAAGGAAAACTGTTCAATCGCCGCATCAACGGCAGCCTGATCCACCGCCTTAGCGGATCGGTGTGGCGCACGGCCAAGCCGCAGCACATCCTCGACCAAAATTGGCCAAGCCACCTCACGCTCCTGCGGCATCCACGCCGCATGCAGCGCTCGCTGAGCGGTGTTCATCTGGCTGAGATTCGAGAACCCGCTATGGGGCAACAGTCCCTGCATCCCACGCATTAATGTGGTTTTACCCGCACCATTTGGGCCCACCAGCCCCACAAACTCTCCCGCCGCGAGCTCAAAACTAATATTTTGCAGCACCGGGCAAGGGCCGCGCTTAACGCCGAATTGTTTTAGGATCAGTGCGCTCATAGTTGTCCCCGACGTGTGCGGATAATCAAGTGTAAAAACAGCGGCGCACCAATAATGGCCATCACCACCCCAAGCTTTAGATCCTTACCCGGCAGCACCACACGCACCGCAATATCAGCAGCCAATAATAGGGCCGCACCGCCGAGTGCAGAGGCAGGCAGTAACGCGCCAGGCTGATGCCCCACCCAACGCCGTAACACATGTGGTACGACCAGCCCGATAAAGCCAATGGCCCCTGCCACCGCCGTAGAGGCACCGACAGCCGCCGCGGCACCGATCAAGATCGACCAGCGCGTTAGCGAAAGACGCACACCCAAAGAGCTCGCCACATCCTCGCCCAAACTCAGCGCGTTGAGCGACTTGACAGTACTCAGCAACAACAACCACCCCACCACCATCACCGGCAACACCAAGCCGACATGGTCAAAAGATCGATCCGCCAAGGAACCCATCATCCAAAACATAATCTCGCTGGCGGCAAAGGGGTTGGGCGATAGGTTGAGCACCAATGAGGTCATCGCTGTTGAAAGCGCAGAAATGGCCACACCCGCCAAGATCAAGGTAATCGAGCTACCGTGCCGACCGGCCAGCAGCAAAATCAGCACCACCGCCACCGCTGCGCCCACCAAGGCCGACAGCGGCAAGGCCAAAGACGTGGCCACAGCAAATCCAGTTTGCAGCGCCAACACCGCCCCCAAGGCCGACGCCGCCGATACCCCAATCACCCCAGGTTCTGCCAATGGATTGCGCAACAAGCCCTGCAGTGCCGCGCCCGCCAATCCAAGGCTCAACCCCACCATCACCCCGAGTATTGCTCGCGGCAATCGAATTTGCTGCATCACTTGGCTTACGGGGGTTTGCTCTGTGGCAAATAGCGCAGACAAACTTTGCATCACCCCGATATCTGCGGGGCCTACCAGCAGCGAGGTCACAAACAGCGTCAACACCAGCACGCAGAGGCTGAACAGTAATTTTGTCATTGGCTTTCAATTTGACGTCGAAGATCGATCAAACGATCAATCGCATGAATAATATTGGGCGTGCCGCAAACCCAGTCCGAATCCGAGATCACCGTTTGCGGCAATTTGGCCTTTAAGTGATTGAGCACCGGATGATCCAAAATATCCTCCGAGCGCGAGCTGCCGGGGTATTTCTGCCCCAAAATAATGGCATCGGGGTCGGCCATCACTAGCTGCTCCAAGCTAAGCATGCCACCCCACTCTAAGCCCAACTCAGCTGCAATATTGCGAAAACCTGCCCGGGTTAAAATCTCGTGACTCAAGGCGTTCGTGCCGCTGGTGTAGCCGTTGGCATAGTACAACGCCGCCCGCGGTGCATCGTCACTGATCGCCGGTAAAGCGGCGAGTTGTGCATCTAGCGTCGCGAGCAAATCTTGCGCTTCAGCTCGTCGCCCGAGCACTTCGCCCATCTTGATTAAATTTTCGCGCATCGCCTCAAAGGTATTCGCAATGTCAAACACCACCACATCAATGCCGAGTCGACGCAGCATCTCAACACCCTCAATCGCGGTATATTGACCAGCCAGCACCAAATCGGGCTTCAGTAAGTAAACCTCTTCGGCGCGCCCGCGATTAACCGGCAAATCAGCAGCCAACTCGGCCACCGACGACATCCGCGTATCCGTGGCCAAGTGAGTCACTGAGATCAGCTGCGACTTCGCACCCAACATGAGCGCAAGCTGCTCGGTGCAAACATTCATCGAGGCCACGCGTGCCGGTGCGGCCATTGAGACAGTGGTCATTAGCAGCAGAACTGTGAGCGAAATTAAGGCTGAATATAGAGTGTTCATGGGGAGGCGAATCTGACATAAAGATTGCGGCGAAGTCAAACCAAATCGCGACCTGTAAAAATTACCATTGTTGACCTAAAGACCATACACCGTTAATCTCTCGACCACTTGGTGCCCTTAATCGGGTTAAAAGGGAATGCAGTTAAAATCTGCAACTGTCCCCGCAACTGTAACTACAGAGCCACTGCAAATACGCCACCTAAACCGGGAAGGCTGCAGCTTCGCGAAGACGTAGAAGTCAGGAAACCTGCCAAGCAAGCCCCGCTCTATGTCTTTCGGGTGAAAGGACAAGGCCGAACTTTCGGTTGGGATTTTTTTGACAATCGTGGGTTCGCGCATGAGATCCATCCTCCTGCTGACTTTTATTTGCTTAAACAGCACCGTATCCGCTGAAACGCTTGAAACGATCGTTGTCGAGACCGAGGCGGATTACAGCCTTCCAGACCCTTCATTGGGTTCAACAAGCTACTCTCGTATCGAAATGGGACAAACAAAGCTAGTTGGCGCGCAAATCGGCGAAGTTTTGCAGGCGATACCCAGCGCTCAAACCATTTCGACTGGCGCGGATGACGCTTACACAACGGTACAAATTCGAGGCAGCAACTCCTCCCAAGTCGCTGTATTCGTTGACGGGGAGCCGTTTGGCGATTTACGCAACCAAAGCGTCAATTTATCGCAAATAAATCTCTCAGATATCGAGTACATCGACGTATACAGAAGCAATGTTCCCGCGCAGCTGAGCAAAGGCTCAATCGGTGGAGCAATCGATATCAGAACATCCACAGGGCTTGGCAACTGGGCATCTATCGCGGCCAACAACCACCATGGAAAAACAGTCGCAGGCGGCTTTGCCGTCGACAACCACACTTTTTCATTTGAACTCAAATCCTCACCAAACGATTTTATCTATCGCTTCGACAATCGGACTCCGTTAAATTCGGATGACGATCGAGACGTAAAACGTAAAAGTGCAGACGCACAACGGCAGCACTGGCTATACAAAACCAAGGTCAACGACGATATATCGTTGCAATTTGGATTTGACCGACACGATCAATCATTGCCCAATGTGTTCAACCAAACCACGTTTGCTAGTCTTTTCAAAGAACGATTTAACGTGACTGCAACTTACGACAATGCCGACGACACTGTGACGCAGCAGAAGCTTGCTTTAGTGAGCAGTTCAAGCCATTACCTGGACGAAAACTCCGCGATTGGCCTAGCAGAGCAGGACGAAAAAACAAAAACCAATGGCATTCGCTACAACTTGTTAAAAGAATTTGAAAACCGTCATGGCCTCCTGACTTTAAACCAGTCAATTCAATACCAAGATTTCGAAATCACAGTAGAAAAGGGTTTCTCTAAGGAACGATCTGGCTCTAGAACCGAAGTAGACACAGCCCTCGAGCAAACGTTTTTTGTCTCAGACACTCTGAGTGTTACCCCACAGCTCAGAACCAGCTACATCAACGATTCCTTGGCTGAAACGAATCGCCTGAATCATTCTGCTAGCTTCGGGTTGCGAAAAGACTTTGAAGCGTCATCCGTGATGGCCAATATTTCAACCGGCTTCAAAACACCGGGGTTTGACGACCTCTACGGTGACTACGGGCTTTGGGTGGGAAACAGCGATCTCGTTGACGAGCGTTCGCTTACGGCAGATCTCCGATGGGATAGAACATTTGAGTTAAACAGCTTGCCTGCGTCATTTTCAATTGGCGGATACGTGACCGAAGCGGACGATCTAATTGTCACAACCTATGACTCACGTGGCATAGGCCACCCAGACAATATCGGCCAAGCGACTTTGATGGGCATTGAGGCAAGCGGTGATGTTGAATTAAGCGAGCACACAGCTGTTTCGGCCAATCTCACTCTGCTCAGCACGGAAAACACCTCTGGCGTGATTGGCACCGACGATGCGCTTCTTCCCAATCGTGCACCTATGACTGCGAATCTAAATGTATCTTCAAGAATCAAAGAATGGGATCTTCATGCGAGTATTCAGTACCAGTCCGGTGGTTACTACGACAGTGCAAATCTTTTACCCATCGAGGACAACACCAATTTGTCTCTAGCAGTCAGTCGACAGTTCGGACAGACCAATTTTTCCATTCGGGGCAAAAACCTGCTCGACCAGCAGGCCCAAGCAATCAATGGCTTTCCCGCACCGGGACGCCAACTCACACTTCAAATCAAACATCAATTTTAGGAATACATAATTGTGAAAAAGCAGTTCGCAATCACTGTGATGGCGGCGACCATCCTATCAGGCTGTAACAGCGGCAGCGAAAGCCAAGACACCTCATTCGAAGCCAGTGACTACAACGTTGTCGTTGCGGTCAGGCAGGCCGGCTATTCGGGCGGCGCAATCGATGTCTATGCAGTTGAAGATGGACAAGTGGTCAGCGAAGAGAAAAGTCTAAATGCGTCAGGTTCAGACATTGTGGTTAGAGCTCACAATGACGAGTTTTTTGTAGTCGGTCGTTACAACATGGATAATTTGACTCGCTATTATTCGGGTGCAACCAGCGTTCCGCTGTCACAGTTGAGTCTGAGACGAGATGAGAATCAAAGCTCTCCAAATGTTTACGACTTGGCTTTCGTTGAAGACAACGATGCACTATTGATCCCCTACGGTGTTGCTGAAGTTTCAAGAGTTGACCCAACCGCTGCGACACAGAGCGATCTTTTCAAAGAGGTTATTGACCTTACAAATTATACACTCGGGTCGGATGGTACACCGGAGGCAGTCGATGCGATTGTGGTTGGCGACAAAGCCTATGTATTGTTACAGCAGCAGAATAACTGGACAGTCGAATTTAACAGCACGCTAGTGACGATTGATTTACAGACCAATCTCATCGTCGGAGACGCGCTCGACTTAGGTGTTCGTAATGCTCAAAACTTAACGCTCTCAGCAGATGCAAGCTACCTGCTCGTTGCGGGTCAAGACAGTACTTTATACGGTGAAGATCCGAAGACATATAACGGCGGCATTGCCAAAGTCGATCTGAATCAAAATACAGTTAGCCTACTCATTGATGATGGAGACATTACCAGTCATCCATACGGTTATATTCGAAGTGTTGAGGTTATGAGTAATGAACTCGGATACTTCTTAGGTGCGGCTGGCTATGAGGACGATACACTTTATCGCTTCGACCCCCGAGATGGAACCGTATTAGGCTCTGTTCCGGGTTTTGAGAGTAAAGCCATCAAATCCATCACCAGTGACGGAAACGGCCTACTCTGGATTGCATTGGCAGGCGAGGACAACACCATTACTGCAATAACTACAGATGGTACGGTTCATGTGAAGCCTATCAAGACATCATTGGTGCCAATAGGTGTCGCGATCGTCTCAAACTAGTCAAAGACAAGTCACAAAAAAAGCCGCTTCATTCTGAAGCGGCTTTTTCACATCTACACCAAACGCTAGTAGCGATAATGCTCAGGCTTGTAAGGCCCTTCAACCGCCACATCGATATACGCCGCTTGATCATCACGAAGCGTTGTCAGCTTCGCACCGATACGGTCAAGGTGCAGCTTGGCCACCTTTTCGTCTAAGTGCTTTGGCAACACGTAAACATCATTCTGATACTGATCGCCTTTTTGGAACAGCTCGATCTGCGCCAGAACTTGGTTGGTGAAGCTGTTGCTCATCACAAAGCTTGGGTGACCGGTGCCACAGGCTAGATTAACCAAACGGCCCTTGGCCAGCAGGATAATGCGCTTGCCGTCGGGGAAGATGACATGATCGACGCCAGGTTTGATTTCGTCCCACTCATACTGCTCCAGGCTCGCGACATCGATTTCATTGTCAAAGTGGCCGATATTGCAGACGATGGCTTGGTTTTTCATGCGCAGCAACAGATCGTGGGTAACGATATGGTAGTTGCCCGTGGTGGTGACGATGATATCGGCTTGCTCTACTACCTCATCAAGACGAACCACGCGATAGCCTTCCATCGCCGCTTGCAACGCACAGATGGGATCGATTTCAGTGACCCAAACAGTCGCACCTAAGCCACGCAGCGACTGTGCTGAGCCTTTACCCACATCACCATAGCCACAGACCACAGCGATTTTACCGGCCACCATGACATCGGTTGCACGTTTGATTGAATCGACCAACGACTCACGACAGCCATAGAGATTGTCGAATTTGCTCTTGGTCACCGAGTCGTTAACGTTGATGGCCGGGAAAGGTAGCGAGCCTTCTTTGGCAAATTTGTATAGGCGCTTGACGCCAGTGGTGGTCTCTTCGGTGACGCCTTGGATTTGTGCAAAGCGAGTTGAATACCAAGTGGCGTCTTCAGCAAGCTTCGCTTTGATCGCCGCAAATAAAATTGTCTCTTCTTCTGAGGCTGGATTGTCGAGCACACTGATGTCTTTTTCGGCGCGTGCGCCCAAATGCAGTAGCAATGTCGCATCGCCGCCATCGTCGAGGATCATATTGGCTTGCTCACCGGGCCAAGTGAAGATCTCATGCGTAAACGCCCAGTACTCTTCCAATGTCTCGCCTTTGTGGGCAAACACCGGGTTACCGCCCGCAGCGATGGCCGCGGCAGCATGATCTTGGGTTGAGAAGATATTGCACGATGCCCAGCGCACTTCAGCGCCGAGCGCGACGAGTGTTTCGATCAACACGGCGGTTTGGATGGTCATGTGCAAGCTGCCCGCGATGCGGGCACCTTTCAGTGGCTGCGCGCCACGATATTCTTCACGAATTTGTACCAAACCTGGCATTTCAGTTTCGGCGATGGCAATTTCTTTGCGGCCAAAATCTGCCAGTGAGATATCGGCGACCGCGTAGTCGTTAAACGTAGGAAGTTGTGTTGCGGGTGTACTCATCAGTTTAGTCCTGCTAGTTCACGTAGTTGTTGTGCTTTGTCTGTGGCTTCCCAAGTAAACTCGGGTTCTTCACGGCCAAAGTGTCCATAGGTAGCAGTCTTGCTATATATGGGGCGAATAAGGTCGAGCATTTTGACAATGCCGTATGGGCGTAGGTCGAAGACTTCCGCAACTAGTTTTTCAATTTGGTCATCGGCGATTTTGCCGGTGCCGAAGGTGTCGATGGTGATTGAGGTGGGTTCAGCCACACCAATGGCATAGCTCACTTGTATTTCGCAGCGATCAGCGAGACCTGCTGCGACGACATTCTTGGCGACATAGCGCCCTGCATAGGCTGCAGAGCGATCCACTTTGGACGGGTCTTTGCCTGAGAATGCACCGCCGCCATGACGTGCCATACCACCGT
>JABXHR010000283.1 GCA_013373515.1 Gammaproteobacteria bacterium
CCCTCTGCGGTGAAGGCATATAGCCCCTCACCCACTTGTGAGAAGCTGATTTTCTTCTCGCTCATATCGCCTTGTGAGGCAAATTTCTTAGTCATTTTGAACCACTACTGTTTGCTCTATTGCACCAAAAATCGACCGACCCTCATCGTCTAGCATTTCGATTTTGACGGTATCACCGGCGGCCATAAATGGCGTCTTTGGCCCGCCGTGTAAGATTGTTTCGACTGTACGCACCTCGGCTAGGCAGGAATAACCCAAGCCTCCCTCAGAAATCGGCTTGCCCGGCCCGCCATCAGCGTCTTTGTTGGAGATGGTGCCAGACCCAATAATACTGCCCGCGCATAGTGGCCGCGTCTTGGCGGCGTGCGCCACCAGCTGCGCCATATCAAACACCATATCGACATGGGTTTGCGTGCGTCCCAGAGGCGAACCATTCAAATCAACCGCCATCGTGCCCTGAAGTTTGCGGCCATCCCAGCGTGCGCCTAGCGCGTCTGGCGTCACAGCCACCGGCGAAAATGCGCTGGAGGGCTTGGATTGGAAAAAACCAAACCCCTTGGCGAGTTCACCTGGAATCAACCCACGCAGCGAAACGTCATTAACCAACATCAGCAGACGAATCGCCTCAGCGGCTTGCTCCACTTTTGCGCCCATCGGCACATCGTCGACAATCACAGCAATTTCCGCTTCCATATCAATTCCAAGCCCATCGATGGGCGGAACCGAGATGTGATCGCGCGGTCCAATAAAGCTGTCACTTCCGCCCTGATACATCAGTGGATCAGTCCAGAAGGTCTCGGGCATCTCAGCGCCACGGGCCTTGCGAACCAACTCCACATGATTGACATAGGCTGAGCCGTCGGCCCACTGATAGGCACGCGGCAATGGTGAATGGCAATTGGACGCAGCAAAGGCTTCACCGAGTGTGTCATCATCGGCCAATGACTCTGACAATGCGTACAATGCTGGCGCAATTGTTGCCCAATCATCCAATGCCGATTGTAGGGTGCCGTCAAACGGCAAATAGCGACTGAGATCATCACTGACCACCGCCAATTGGCCGTCTCGGGTACCGTCCTTGATCGTGGCCAGTTTCATGCTTTTACTCCAGGTGTTCCATCAAATTTCTTTTCTAATCCCGACCAACAATCGGCGTAGTTTTTCTGCAAGAGCGGACTCTCGGCCGCAAAGCGCGTTGGATGTTGCGGGAAACGGGTTTCAAACATAAAAGCCAGTGTGTCACGCATTCGTTCGGGCTTCAGTTCTGCATTGCTAGCGCCTTCAAATGAAGCATGATCTGGCCCGTGCGGGAACATCATATTGTGCAAGCTCATGCCGCCTGGGCTGAAACCATCGGGTTTGGCATCGTATTGCCCTTTTATGAGACCCATAAATTCCGACATGATGTTTCGGTGAAACCAAGGCGGCCGGAAGCTGTGTTCCGCAACAGACCAACGCTCCGGGAAAATCACAAAATCGATATTAGCAGTGCCTTCCGTGTCAGTCGGCGAAGTCAGCACCGTAAAAATCGACGGATCAGGGTGGTCAAACAGCACCGCACCGACCGGTGAGAATGTCCTTAAGTCATACTTGTAAGGAGCATAATTGCCGTGCCAGGCGACCACATCTAGCGGGCTATGACCGATTTTGGTCGCGTAAAAGCGCCCGCACCATTTGTAAACCAGCGTGTGCGGTGTATCGAGATCCTCATAGGCAGCAACAGGGGTTTTAAAGTCGCGCGGGTTCGCAAGACAGTTGGCTCCGATCGGTCCACGATTGGGCAAGGTCAGCTTTGCACCGTAGTTTTCCAATACATAGCCAATGGCACACTCATCTAGCACTTTGACCTTCACGCCCATGCCACGAGGCAACACGGCAAGTTCGTTCGGCTCAACTTGAATCCGACCCAGCTCCGTGTGTAATTCCAATCGCCCCTGCTGCGGAAGTATCAAAAGCTCGCCGTCAGCGTTGATCAAAACGCGATCTTCCATCGAGCAATTGCAGCTATACATCCCCGCTGTCATGCCCGAGTGCGTGTTGACGTCGCCCGCCGTGGTGATCGTGTAGAGGCCATCGATGAAATCCACTTCCTCAGTTGGTGCTGGGAATGGATTCCAACGATATTGGCCAAACGCCAGCACGTGCTGCTCAGCATAAGGCGCCGTTTTCCAGTGTGGAACCGTCACCTCGCTAAACGAAACGCCATGACGCACTGAGGGACGGATGCGATACAACCACGAACGCTCGTTTTGCCCATGTGGCGCGGTAAACGGTGAACCACTCAGCTGTTCGGCATACAGGCCATAGTTACACTTTTGCGGAGAATTTTGACCTTGCGGCAAGGCGTCGGGCAATGATTCGGTTTCGAAGTCGTTGCCAAAACCGGGCATGTATTGCAATGACATGATTGAATTTCGTTTCAAATGAACAGATTTACGTATATTCTGTTCATTTGAAATGAATTACAAGTTTTTTTGACGCCATGACGAGCCAAATTTTTGATCTAGAACAGTACTTGCCCTACCTCGCCGCGCGGTTTGCAGGCCGTATCAGCCGTGCGCTGGCCGCTCGTTATCAGCAGCAATTTGACCTTAGTATTGCCGATTGGCGAATCATTGCTAACTTGTCGCAATTCGACGAAGTCTCGGTCAAGGACATCGTGGCAAGAGTGGAACTTGATCGCGTCAAAGTGACTCGTGCCGTGCAACAGTTGGTGCAGCGAGGGCTGTTGAGTAAGCACATCAATGCAGGAGATCGTCGACTGGTAAAATTGTCACTTACCCCGCAGGGCGTGGCGCTATTTCAGGCACTGAAAACCATTGCGATACAGTTCGAACAAGAGGCGCTTTACGGCCTCACTGACGATGAAAAGCATACGCTAACCCACCTATTTTCCAAGATTGAGAACAACTTACGTGAGAATCGATAAATTAGAATGGCTATTCGTTAACCATTTTTAAGAAAATTTGAATTAATTTAATTTATCCAACACGCAACTTTCCATTCGGCAACATCATCAAAATCAAAGATCACGAAGCATGATCCCCACTAACATCACCAAAATATTGCAATTTACGCCGTTTCCTAATAAAAGTTAGCGTAAACTATCAGCTAATAGCACTGTCTTTTCTCCGTTATTGACGTGAAACATTTATTTGCTGCTATGACAACCGCCCCTTTTCACCGCAAGTGGATATGCGCTGGATGAATACACGAGTAGATGACCACGATCTCACCAAAACTTCCCTTTCCAGAAGGCTGACGCTGATCATCGCCCCCATCCTGCTTTCAATCAGTTTGATCGCGGGTTACTTGGTGGGTCTCTACAGCCAGAAGCTAGAGTACCAACGGCTTACCGAATCTCGCCAAGATCAGACCGACAATATCACGCTATTGATCACTGATCAGGTGAGCTATTACCAGTACCATGTGGCAAGTGGCATCGCCGAAACACTGCGTCGTGCAGGCGAAGTGACTGCGCTCGAATTTATCGACAACGACGATGTCAGGCGGGTCGCGGTAGGAGATACTGACGACCGTCAAACCGCTACGACGTCCATTGAGCTTCTCAATCGCCAACAAAGCTTTGTCGGCACCTTGTACCTCTGGTTTCCAGAAATCGATGTGGTACTCGACTGGCGCTGGGTCGTGATTCCACTGAGCAGCGCCGCTCTATTGTTGCTGTGTCTAGTGGCAGCGATGGCTTTTATTTGGCGCAAACAGGTTGGCACACCGCTTAACCTAATTTACAACGCGATGCGCCAGACTCGCGGTGGTCGCGAAGTCCGCGTTTCCCTGCAACGGGACGATGAGCTGGGCTACATCGCTGACAACTACAACCGAATGCTGGACCGCCTACAAGAGCATCGACGTGAAATAGAAGCGATGGCACATTACGACCATCTAACCGGTGCAAGCTCACAGGCTTATTTTATTCAACGCCTTGAAACATTGATTAACTCGAAGAACACGCAGTCATACGAATTGTATTTTATTGATATCAATCGATTTAAATGGATTAATGACACCTATGGCCATAGTGCAGGTGATCTTGTGATTAAAGCGTTCTATGAGCGTATCAAGGCGGCACTACCGCCAGACACCCTGATAAGTCGCTTCGGTGGTGACGAGTTCGTATTTGTCATTCCGACCTCCGAGCTCGATCACCAGAGCGTTATAGCCAAGATTCAACTCGCTCAAAGCGCCGAATTCAAGATCAAGGGTGATATCGGGCTAAAGTTGACCGCCAGCATTGGTCACGCCAACTACCCTCAAGATGCCGGCGATTTTGAGCTACTACTTCAAAAAGCCGACGCGGCCATGTATATCAATAAGCGACTAAGTGGCAACTGGAATAATTTAGACGCAACCACCCAGTACAGCTCACTCAATCGAGAAAACCAACAGATATTCGCCATTTTGCAACACGGCAATTTCGAAGATGTGGTCACCATCGAATACCAACCCATCATTAATATCGACACCAATGAATTGAGCGCGCTTGAAGCGTTGCTGCGCTTGCACATCGACGGCAAAGTCATTCGCAATATATCGACCGAAACCATCATTCATTTGGCGGAGAAATCTGGTCTGATCAAAAATATTGATCGCCAAGTCAGGCACGCAGTTTACACCCAAATTCAGCAATGGATGGCCGCAGGTATCTCAACGCCGCCAGTTCACCTCAACATCTCACCCGCCCTGCTCTCGGCAAGTCACTTCAAGCAGGAGCTAATCAAAGACACTGAGCAATTTGGTTTGAAAAACCGTAAAATTGTGCTTGAAATTACCGAGACTGTTGCGGTCTCGACAGATGCCCTGCCATTGATACAAAGTCTTAGACAAAGCGGTTTTCAGGTGGCATTGGATGATTTTGGCAAAGGCTACTCCTCACTTTCAACACTTGCCAAGCTGCCTATCGATATCTTGAAACTAGACAAAGAGTTTTTCCAGTGTACAGAGGATCAAAAAGAGACCATTGCGCTGATTCGCTGCGTAGTTGATATGGCAAACGCTGTCGGTTGCAGGCTCATTGCAGAAGGGGTCGAACATAAACAAATTCACGAGGCGCTCGTTGCGCTAAATTGTCAATATGTACAGGGTAATTATTACGATTTCCCGATGTCTGCGGACGATATCAAAACCAAATATTTCACCTAGCAACTCTATTTGCATATCTTGCATTACCAATCGAAACAGCGAATAATTATTGCGTTTAGCAACACAAAAGGAACATTGTGGAATTCATTATTTTGGGCGCGATACTGATCGCAGCCGGCTATCTGATTAACAACAAAATCCAACAACTTAACAACCTCCCTGTAAAACCATTATTAACTTTAATCGGCGCGGCTGCAGTGGGCTGGGGCGTTTTCACCGGCGCATTTTTCTATGCAGAGCCCGGTTACAAATACCATGTGCGCACCATTACGGGTAATGAAAGCATGGTCAAGGATGTTGGCTATAACATATACCTATTCGGTCGATATAACGCGTGGAAAAACGCCATGACGGTACAAGCCACCAAAGAAGGCTCCGGTACAGTTGTCGCCGAAGAAGAAAGCGCATCGACCAGTGCCAACTTGGGGCCGCAGACGCTGGTATTTTTGGATCAGGTCGACGCCGAAGTCACCGCGACCGCGCGTTTCTTGCTGCCCGATGACGAAACCAGCTTTTTACTGCTGGCCCGTCAATTTCGATCACCAGAAAATTTGCTGCGCACAGAACTAATTCCTGCCTTTCAAGAAACGCTTGGCTCGACGGCATCTTTGCTGTCCGCAGAAGAGTATTTCTCGGGTGGACGAACCCAATTCAATACAGAGTTCCAAAACCAAATGGAGCAAGGCATCTACAATGTCCGCCGCCGCGAGACCATGCAGCGCGTGTCACGTTCGCAAACCTCGAGCGCCAATGCAAGCTTAGGTATGGATCAACAGGATTTTGGCGATGACCAGCAAGTGGTATTCGTGGTAGAAAAAATCCTAGATGCCAACGGCCAACCGCTTCGCAAGTCTCAGAACTTCTCGAAGTTTGGCATTTCTGTGGTGTCGGCGCGTATTACCGATGTCAATCCCAATAGCCGCTTCCGTGAACGTATGGAGCAAAAGCAAGCCGCAGCCGCAGCCAGAGCAGTTGCCCGCGAACAACGTGTTCAAGAAGAAGAGCAACGCCTCCTGGCCATCACCCGCGGCGAACGCGAAGTGGCCGAGCGTCAAGCCCAAGCCAAGGTGATCCAAATTGAGCAAACCACGCAAGCAGAGACTGAAAAACAGCTTGTAATTACCCAAGCACGTCAACGCAACGAACAAGCCGAGATCGAACGTCAAACTGCGCTAATCAACCTTGAGCGTGCCAAGGTCGATGCCGAATCCAAACGGGTGGCTGCAGATGCTGCTGCCTATGAAAAGCGTGCCATTTTGGAAGCGGATAATGCCCTACAGCAAAAACTCGAGGCATATGTGGAAGCGCAAAAATTCTGGGCGGATGCTTTTGCCAAGCGCAATGTTCCCACTCAAGTCTTTGGCGCGAACCAGTCAGGTGTTGGACAGGACAGTGATATCCAAACCTTTATGGATATCATGACCATGAAAGCGGCCAAAGACCTATCTTTCGATCCCTCAATCGAATCGATTGGCAATTAATGTGGTCGAACGGCGTGCACTCGGGCACGCTTGGGAGCTTTTAAAAGCCCCTCGCATCTTTCGCGGGGGTACTTGAGGGGTCGACCCTACGACGCTCTGAGCGAGGAAACGTTCGATGCGTCGTTGGGTACTAACGTGGGCAATGATAATCGAGTCCACCAACCGCCGAGCGACTTGGAACGCACAAGGCGTAGCCCCTTAAGGCCACCGATAGGCCAAACCAGCGCACAGGCTAAAAAACGCCGCCCAATAAGGCAAAGCGCCTGACAGTAACAACTCAAAAATCACTTCTGATGTGGTCCATGTGCTGCCAGTCATTGCCATGTATGACCAACAGAGGCCGTAACTTAGCCACAAAATACTGACATAAACGCCAATCACTGCAATCAAAGTTCGCCCAGTCATCCCGCTGATTGCGCGACTAAGCACTGCAACACCAATGCTCACCATCAGTGCCAGCGCAATTGAAACCCACAAATGTTCTGCGATAACCCCCTCGTAAACCGAAAGTCTGCTCAGTGCAGT
This sequence comes from Gammaproteobacteria bacterium, assembly GCA_013373515.1. Lineage (GTDB taxonomy): Bacteria > Pseudomonadota > Gammaproteobacteria > JABXHR01 > JABXHR01 > JABXHR01. Next base: position 7,167 of record JABXHR010000283.1, read on the forward strand.
CACCTCAGCCATGTGCGGCCAAAGACTCCCCCAAAAGAAACTCAAGCCACCGAGCCAAATGGCCCAAAAACTCACCAGTAAGACACGCATCTGCCACCTGGTCGCTGACCTAAATACACGCACTCACCCTTCGCACCGCCGGTGAAAATTTTGATGAATAAAATATGAATTTCAAAAGAATGTTCTTCTGCGGCCGATAGCACCGATGATGATACCGCCATGGAGGCGGAGGCCAACGCCACAATGTGACTGTGGCAGGTCGTGAACAGGAATCGGTTATGAATATTGTCAATCTCCTCTGCACTCGTTTATCTCGTTACCGCCTATTGGCTTGGTTGGCGGCAGCCCTCCCAGTGGCCGGTATTTCAATGGAATATTACCTGCCCGAGCAGCCCGAATCTGCAATCGCTGCGACGCTGCCCCTAGGTGACGTCACGCTCGCATCGAGCTACCACGTCTATCAAGATCAAAAAATCACGCAAGGTGATATCTTGCTGCCCAAAGCCGGACTGAACGCAAGAAGCGCCATTTTTGACAATCGCAGTCTATGGCAGAACGGCATTGTGCCTTATGTCATTGCCGAAGGTGTCAGCGACGGATTACGTGCGCGATTAACCGATGCCATTCAACATTGGCACGATGCGACGGGATTGCGCTTCGAAGCACATACCGACACTCATAACCTCGGCGCATTTGTCGCCGTCTATGGCGCGGATATTTGCGCCTCTAATATCGGCAAAGTGGGCACGGTAAATTACCTTCTGCTCTCTGAGTTCTGCTCAACGGGGTCTATCATCCACGAGCTGGGCCATACAGCAGGCCTACTCCACGAACATATGCGGTCTGATCGAGACGCCTACATTCAGATCAATACAGAGAACATCCGACCGCAAGCGCTGCACAATTTCACCGAGACTGCGCCGATCGGATTTCGCAATTTTGGTGACTACGACTTCGACAGCATAATGCACTACACAGCGACCGCGTTTTCAGCCAACGGCTCACCGACGATCACGGCTAGATATGCAAACGTCGAATTCGGGCAGCGAGATCACTTAAGTGCGCTAGACCGCGCCACGGTCAACCTAATGTACGGCAGCGATATCGCAATTCAAGCCACACTGAGCAATCAAAATTCGACTCTGCCAACGCTAACCCTTACCGTTCACAATCAAGGGCCAATGGGTGTCAACGATATCGATCTTTCAATGGCCAGTACAGAGGGAATCGCCGCACCACGGTTTACTGCCGGAAGCTGCGCCGAACAGTCAAAATGTGTTGTACCGCACTTGGACGCAGGCGAGCAAATTGAACTGATAGTACGCCTGTATAGCAGGGATATGGGCACGGATCACGTGAAAGTGACGGCCAGTAGTCAGGTTCACGACCACGACCTGAGCAACAACATGCACACGCTGCCTGTGGCGATCAACCATATTTCACACCCGCCGATGCAAAACGACGAATTGACCAGTGTGGCGGGCGGCAGCCTGAGTGGATTCACGGCATTGGTATTGTCAATGCTTACACTGGTTACACGACAAACTCGACAGCGACCTCAGACGAAGTTACCCATCATCACAGTGGGCCCCCTGGCCGCCTTGTTGATGGTGTTAACGGGTTGCGAGCAAGGCTCAACTGCCATCGAAATCCGCGACCTTCAAAGCGATACAGCCTCCGTTAGTCAAGATGCCATCACACGCAATCTTTGGGCAAGCACCATACCCTTGGAGGCGGCCGACTCCATCCGACTATTAAAGACCACCGTTCGTGATCGACGGGGAGTCCACCACAATTGGGACGATGTCAGCGAGCGGATCGACACCAACCAGGCCACGATGAGCTTGCCTGCCTTCGAAAGCGATGAGGAGTTCTTAGGGGAAGTTTATCGATTGGAGGCAGATTTTGACGGCTACGTGATCGGACGCGTTCTTTACCAAGATCAAAATACGCCAAAAACACTTGCGCTAGAAATTTTGCCGATCCACGACCTTATTTATCAGTCAACACGCTGGACGGCACAGCGCACTGTTAGCCAAATCGAAGATGAAAAAGTCGACCAAATGGTCAATCTCGGCCTGAGCTTGATCAAGCGGATCGACTCGATTTGGCGCACATTGACGCTTGGGAAAACACATGCCTACACGCCGTTTGACGCCGATGCCGCCAAGCTCATTGACTTTAATAAGCCCATCGTTCTATCGCATTACGCCGAGCGGGTACACAAACAACAGGACAGAGGGCCAATAGTCACTGAACTGTTAAGCATGCACAGCTACGTGCCAGATCGCCGGCTCGACGACATTCTGCAAATTGGCAAGCAAGTGATTCTGAGCAACCAAAGTGCCTGCACCTGGTTAACCCAACGCTATCAGAGCGGATTCTTCAATATCAGCGATCAAGACCTCTGCCTAGATCCTGCAGACTTAATAGTGCACAATCACAACGCGATCGTCCTGCGCGTCCAACCCAATGTGCTGCAGCTCTACACGCTCAGCAACGAACGACTGATTTATGAAGATCGCCTGACTTTGGATGTGCCGATTTTAGATGTTGCCGCCTATGACAGTGGCTTCGCCATACTCGGCGACGATAAGGTGCTTTATTACTATCGCACCGACGGGGCCAAGTTTGAGTCAATCGACAGCATAGCAGTCAAATTTGGTCCGGTTGGATTACAAGTGTTTGATAACCAGCTGATGGTCTATGGCGTCCAAAATCATCTTTATCACCTGCAGGACAATCTGCTCGTTCATCAAAAGAAATTGCTCACCAAGGGTATCGTCGCTCAGGGCGGTGTAAGTGGAAAAGACTTTGTTATTTTGCACGGCAAGACACGTCTATTGGTTTACCGACAAGCGGCAGACGGACTGCTGGCATACACAGAGCACCTAACTTGGGCTCCCATCTACTTCAGTCCCCCGCGCTCCGATCTTACCCTCGACGATGTGGTACTGATCGATGACCAACTTCATGGCATCTTCAGCTGGGCGTTCCACACAGGAGATGGGACACCAAGCGCAAGGCATTACTACGATACGGCACACGTGATTCACGACGACAGTGGGCTACATGTCGATACCGCCTACACCCCCGTCAAAATTGGCGATCGAAAAAACAATGCCAAACTCAAAATGGTGGGCACTACATTGATGATGGTACACAGTGACGGCCCACCGATTTCCCTTGGGACGAACTTTATCGAAGTATTGGAAAGTGCCCACAAATTCAATTATCTAACCGACATCGAGCTGTTCGACACCAACGCAGCGAAAAATAGCGCGGTAGCGCTTGGCAAGGTGCCCGGTCAAGTCGACGCCTACTTGCGCGACAATCTGTACATCGTCGAAGGTCATGACCGCTTGTATTACTACTACGCCCCGCTTGAAGACAGTGCAGTCTACCAAGTCGATCAAGGGATCGATTGGATGGGCAAGGTGGGTGATCAGTATTGGCTGACCTCCATGGACGGTCGATTGATACGGCTGACGCATGATAGTGACAACCAACAGTTTATTGAAACGCACAATACAACCACCAAGCCAATCGAGTCAGCGGCTTCCGGCGATCATTTTGTAGCATGGAATCTCTATGGCAGCGGGCTGCATCTGAGCGCGCTTGAAGCAGATACACCACAGAACGCCACGATTGCACTCGACATGGACAACATCAGCCATTACAAAGTTCACCGCAACCAAATCGCGGTCGGCGGTTTAGGTGAGTTGGCCGTATGGGAAATCGCACCCGATCTTGAGCCAACGCTACGCTACCGTGCAAACACCGCCAGTGTGATCGACGACATTGTGTGGCTGGACGACAACACCATCGCGTACACAGACGGTGCACTCGGCGTCAAAGTGCTCTCGATCGATGGCCAATCCGTCCAAACCCTGTCCAGTATTGAAACCTACAGCACCGTCCGACAACTGGCCTACGCGGATGGCTACCTTGCATTGGCTGACGAATCAAATACTCTGCTGGTCTATGACCTCAAAGACCCCAGCAAACCCCAAAATATCGGCGTGCTCGCACTGGTGCCAGAAATAAAGTCGATCGCGTTCAATCAAGTGCCCGTGCCGGGTACAGACTTAGTCAACCCCTATCTACAGCTAAGTCTTAGCGGCAGTACGCTCTATCAGCTTTTTGTGCCACAACGACAGCTTGCATGTGATGGTCTTGCCGCGCTGGAGGATGGTCGACGGCATTGTAGGGTGAATTAGTGCCCGAGTTCTAGCCCTCCAGCGTCAGGCGCAACAGGCCCCACAGCGCTAGCCCCAACAGCAATGCTAAGCAGAACGGTCGGTAATAACGCTCCCACTCGGGGCGGAACAATGCCTTACCGACACCAATGCCTAAGGTCACAGCGGGCAGCAATGCCAACGCTCGCCAAGACGCCGTTGAATCCATCACGCCCGTTATCATCAGTGCAGCCAGCGAAAACACTTCGCTCAGCGCCAAATAAAGTACCAAGCTCGCGCGTACAACCGCTGCCGGTGCAGTTGAACTGAGCATATACAGCGCAACCACCATCCCCCCTACGGACGCCAAACCGGTCGCCATGCCTGCGCCCGCGCCCATCAGCGCAGTGCCAACTGGCGTGTGCAGCCGAGAAAGGTTCAGCCTCAACAACAAGGCGCTTGCCAATAGCGCAATCACCAACAGCGCCACCAAACGTGATACGTCAACCGCAATGGCCTGGGTTAACATCAAGCCAAACACCACCGCAATGGCCGAGGTCAGCGCCAG
>JABXHR010000259.1 GCA_013373515.1 Gammaproteobacteria bacterium
TACGACATGTTCGCATGGGATGTCTCGAGATTTGGTCATTGGGCCGACAAGGCATTTACCAAAGCCAAGGCGCTGGATGCTTACTCGCACCGCTTCAAAATCCACTTCCCGCTCGAAGAGCGCGACGCCGGACGCCCTATGCGCCAACGCCCCATCTACGAACTGCAAAAATCCATGGGCGCGCGCTTCGGTCTCAACTACGGCTGGGAGCACCCGCTTTGGTTTTGCCCAGAAGGACAAGACATTCAAGACACCTACGGCTACGAGCGCCAGCCCTGGTGGAATGTGGTCGGCGAAGAGTGCAAAACCCTGCGCGAAAAAGTGGGTTTGATCGATATTTCAAACTTTGCCAAATACGAAGTCAAAGGCCCTGGCGCATGCGACTGGCTCGATCAAATCGTGGCCAACAAAGTCCCGCGCGAAGCTGGCAAAACCTGCTTGGCACCGTTGCTCAGTGTGTTCGGCGGCATTGCCGGTGACTTCACCATCACCTGCCTCGGTGAAGACCACTTAATGATGGTCGGCTCTGGCATGGCAGAGCGCTACCACCAGCGATACTTCAACAAAGTACCGCGCCCAGCCGGCGTTAGCTTCGAGTCGAAAACTGAAGCAATGGTGGGCTTTAACCTAGCGGGCCCGCTGGCGCGTGACGTGCTCGCTGGTTTGACGGACGTCGACCTTAGCAATGACAACTGGCGTTTTATGCGCTCAAAACAAATCAAGGTGGCGGGAATCGATGTGCTTGCGCTGCGGGTGTCGTTTACCGGCGATTTGGGCTGGGAGCTACACACAGCCGTCGAACACCAAGAGGCGCTATATCGTGCATTACTGACTGCCGGTGCGCCACATGGCATCAAACCCGTTGGCGGACGTGCTCTGCTGAGCCTACGCATCGAAAAAGGTTACGGCAGCTGGGGACGTGAGTATTCGCCAGAGTATTGGCCACAGGAATCTGGCTTGGATGGCTTAATCAAAATGGACAAGCCCGAGTTCCTCGGCAAAGCGGCCTACGCAAAACTGAAAGACAACCCGCCGCGCTACAAGTTAGTGCAGCTTGCCATCACTGATAGCGATGCGGATGCGCTGGGCTCAGAGCCAATCTTCACCAAATCAGGCGAGCCCTGCGGGCTGGTGAGTTCTGGATTTTATAGCTTCACCACCGGACAACCGCTGGCACTGGCGTACATTCGCGCCGAATACGCCGATCATAACGAGTTTGATGTCGCCGTACTTGGCGTCAATAAGCCCGCCAAACTGTTGCGTGAAGCGGCATTTGACCCAAGCGGCAGCAAACTCAGAGCCTAACGGCTCAGAGGCTGGCACATTCATAGTTCAGCCTCTAAAATGCGCGCTTCGACTCACGGGGCGCAGTATTGACCTACCCAACATGGCGCGTGCAAATCAAAGACGCTTGCCAACACATTGAATCACTGGAAGCGCGACTCGGCAGCTCACTGAGCAAGGTCAAGCGCCCCTTCAAACTTCGCGCCCCGTGGCAATGGATTGACAAAATTAATCCGAACGATCCCAATGATCCCATTTTGCGCCAAATCCTCCCGGTTACAGACGAGGAAGAAAGCGCAGACTGGCCGCTAGACGCGGTGGAAGACCAACGATTCAATCCACTGCCAAGCGTGGTCCACAAATACGCCTCACGAGCATTGATTACCACCACGGGTGCCTGTGCAATTCACTGCCGATATTGTTTTAGACAACATTTTAATTACAGTGCCAATGTGCTCACACCAAAAGCCGTCAGCGCGATTATCGGTTATCTAGCAACGCACCCTGATATCGATGAAATTGTGCTCTCAGGGGGCGATCCTCTAACGTTGGGTACGGAAAAACTAAGCTCCCTGATCGAGCCCATACTGGCAATGCCACAGATCACCACGCTCAGAATTCATAGCCGAACGCCGGTCGTCATTCCAGAGCGGCTCACAAAGCAACTGCGCCATTGGCTGAGTGAACTGCCAAAGCAAGTCGTATTGGTGCTGCATGTTAACCATGCTCAGGAAATAGATGACAATCTGGCCAATTATTTACGCCCCTTCGGTCAGCTATCGAACCTCACACTATTAAATCAGTCGGTACTTCTACGAGGGGTTAATGACGATGCCGCTGCGCTGGCGGCGCTGAGTCGGGCATTGTTTCAGATCGGCGTATTGCCCTACTACCTTCATCTGTTAGACAAGGTCGCGGGCACAAGACACTTTTGGGTTGAGGATGCACGAGCGATTTCGATTTACCAAGACCTACAGGCGATGCTGCCCGGCTACCTCGTGCCAAAGCTCGCCCGCGATAATCCGGGCGAACCCAGCAAATCACTCATCGTTTGATTTAAAGCCTGCAGCACTGTGAGAACCATCGCAGAAGGGTTTATTTTTGGACTGACCACAGCGACACAAGAACACTTTATTGCCAAACATGCGCTGCGTGTTATCGGCCTTGTAGACCGACAATTTGCCTTCAATCTTGAGCGGGCCATCTTTGATGGGATGCACCGCAAGCGGACCTGTGCAATCGTCAAAATGGGCATCGAGTTTGGCCTGACCAAGCACGCCATCATCGCTAAATCCAGCGGCATGATGACTGTAATCACAATAGGGTTTGTTTTTGGATTGGCCGCAACGACAGAGGGTCAGTCGCTGCGTTTGCTCGGCGATTTCGCCCGATTCATCATGGAGTTTAATTTCGCCTCGCACACCCAAAGCGCTGTTTGGCAGCGGCGTGATACGGTTGGTTTCGGGGCTTGATTGAGGTAGGTCGTGCAGCTGGTATTTCAGTGCCCCAGAAGGGCAACGGTCAATCACCGCCATCACTGCTGCGGCCTCTGCGCCATCAGGCTGCACCCATGGCCGGGTCGTGTTATCAAATACACTGCGCAGGCCAGAGTTGACACACTCTGCCGCATGCATACAGCGCTCAACTTCATAAGTGACATTTAACCGCTTGCCGCTGTAGGTTTTGACCGATTTACTCACTGTGCTAACTCCCGACATTTTTGATAGAAGCCCGAAGTTTCCGCTGAGAGAAAATCGAGCAATTCACGAACGATGGGCCGCTCGACAGCCCCTTTTGCGTACAGTGCATTGAGCGGGTAGGCCGCGGGCAGATACTCACTCAAAATTCTGCGCACGGGCAAATACTTGTGACAATAATCAAACACCAAAGATGGCGCTAGCATTGCCCCGACATTGTGCATCATGCCCGCCGTCAACGAGCTCTCACAATCGCTGAGCATCGCTGGCTTGACCACAATTCGTCGCGGCTGCCCATTAATCACAAAAGGCCAGCGCCGTGCAAACTCACCTTCTGTAAATACCAAGCACGGCCAATTCTCCAGCACTTCGGGGTGTGCGGGCAGGCCCCGCTCCTCAATCAGTTGATCGGTCACGCCAATTTCCAGAGGAAATTCTGCAATCTTGCGAACAATTAAAGAACTGTCCTCAAGAGGGCCAAATCTCAGTGCTAGATCAATGCGCTCTTCGATCAAGTTGACCTTCTTACCCGTAACGACAAGGTCGAGAATCAGCCCAGGGTATTGTTCAGCAAATTGAAATAACAATTCACAGAATCCATGATTAGCTAGGCTCTGCCCCATCGTCAGGCGCAGCTTTTGGCCCTCATGCGATTGCTCATCGGTTAACGCATCCATCGCGCCGCGCAGGCTCGAAAAAATATTCTCGGCATGGGGACGCAGCCGCTCGCCTGCTTCGGTCAATCGTAAGTGGCGGCCATCACGATAAAACACCTGACGGCCGAGATCTGCTTCAAGGCGCGAAATATGCTTTGAAACGGCGGATTTGGTCACGCTCATACGCTGGGCCGCACGCGTGTAACTGCCAGAATTTGCGACTTGGGCGAAGGTCAATAAATGTTCTGGATTTAAGTTCATTGGGTTATCAGTATCGTTGTTCTAGTTCAACCTATGATTTGGCGCATACACCAAACCTTTCCATTTGGAAACCATATTAAGCGCAGAGTTTGCATGGTTAATCTCTAATACGTCGAATTTATGTCACAAAAACTGCGTCACGTCACATTGTTGACGCGCCCATTATAGACACCGAAAATCCGAAATAAGCCATTGAAAACATGTAAATTAATTGCATGAATACATTTTGGCGCGATCCGCTCACAACGACCCGTTTTTGTCCGAATCAGTCTCGATTCGTCAAGCTTTGTCGTGTTCATTTCCCTGGCTGCACAAAACTGCGATGATGCACTGTGATCCCTCCATTTGGACATTCGATGAGACTCTGGGTTGTTGTATTCACCTACTGGTGTTTGGTGTCGCCAAGTGTCGCAGACCGATGCGCAGCTGAAGACGCGCTGGCTGCGGTAGTGCGCATTCAATCAGACGGCGAAGCCAGTGGTGTAGCCATCGGCCCAGAAATGGTGGTCACTGCTGCGCATACTGTTGCCCCAGAGAACGGCATTCGAATCGACGCAGGCGGCTCAATGTTCGATGCCGAAATTGTCTGGATCGATCGACAAATTGATCTAGCCATCCTCAAGAGCCAATCTCCGTTGTTTCACACCTTGCCCACCCACAGAGATCCTGTGGCACCCAGCGCACAACTATGGAGCATTGGCTACCCGCTGGGTGGCGTTAAACAGATGCGCGAAGGCACGTTACTTGGGCTGTACAACGGCATATTACTGACTAGCGCCTCGGTGGATTTGGGAGATTCAGGGGGCGCTATTGTGGGCTGCGAATCTGGGGAAGCAGTATTGTTTGGCATTATTCGCGGCATCGCTAGGGGGCGCCGCTGGCCAAGCGGAAACGATGGTCTAAGCGGATCGGTGGCAATTCCTGCCACCGAAATCAGAGCGGCCCTAGGCCAGCTCAACAACTAGCGGCGAGATCTCTCGGCAAAACGCGGCAACATCGCCGAAAAGTCACGCCCCTTGCCGCCCTCTTGCTCTACAAAGGTCTCATAAAGTGCCATTGCCGCAAACCCCATCGGCGTGTCTGCATTGACCCCTTCAGCGGCTTGCTGACTTAGGCGTAGGTCTTTGAGCATTAACTCTGCGGCAAACCCAGGCTGATAGTCGTTGTCAGCAGGGCTCTGCGGGCCGACCCCTGGCGCGGGACAATAAGCATTCATGCTCCAGCTGTAGCCAGACGACGTTGATACGACATCAAACATTTTTTGACGATCCAAACCGAGCTTATCGGCCAAGGCAAATGCCTCACAGGTCCCAATCATCGTTATGCCGAGGATCATGTTATTGCATATTTTGGCAGCCTGCCCTGCGCCGCTGTCACCACAATGCACCGCTTTTTGACCCATGATATCCAGCAACGGCTGCACCTTGGCAAACGCCGCGTTAGATCCGCCTGCCATAAAGGTTAGCGTGCCGTTGATCGCGCCGCCAATCCCGCCTGACACAGGCGCATCAATGGCCAATAGACCTGCCTCAATCGATTGTTTTGCCACTGCTCGGGCACTGTCGACATCGACCGTCGAGCAATCCATAAAAACGGCGCCAGCAGACATCACAGGGATCACTTTGGCCGCTACATCGCGCAGGATATCGCCGTTTGGCAACATGGTAATCAATACGTCGGCCCCAGTTGCCGCGTTTGCTTCATTTGCCACAGCCGTGACACCTTCCACCTTCACCGCAAGTACATCAAAGCCGAGTACTTCGTGACCGGCTTTCGCCAAGTTGGCCGCCATTGGCGCCCCCATATTGCCCAAACCGATAAATCCTATTTTCATCCTGTTTCCTCTAAGTGTTTTAACCGCCGTAGAGCCAATCGTAACGGCGATAAAATAATTCCGGTGCAAAGGTCGATATGCCCTTAATTGGGGCAAATTGTAGCCACTGCGTCAACGCATTCTTGCGGTGAAACATCGCTGCGTTTTGTCGTGAGGTCTTTTGGACGCGGGTCGCGCGTGGCTTGCGCCGAGATTCATAAACAACGAGCGCACGTCCGATGTCGTCAAACTGTGCCAAAGCGTCTGCCAAAACAAATGCATCTTCAAGTGCCTGAACCGCCCCCTGCGCCGCAGAGGGCAGCATTGGATGAGCCGCATCGCCCAGCAAAACGGCAGAGCCTTGATGCCAATGCGAGAGCGGCGCGCGATCGTAAAGCCCCCAGCGATACAATTCATCCACGCTATCGAGTACGCCAGCAATGACGGGGTGCCAGTTTGCAAAATGCGCTTTGGCTGCGTCGACCGGCTGTTTGATTCGCCAAGACTCCGTCTTCCATTGCGGGTCTTCCACCACACCGACAAAGTTCACCCATTGCCCGCCACGCAGCCAAGTGGTCACGGCATGCCGACCCGGCCCTGTCCAAGCGCAGGCCGAGGGCGGCGGCGGCGGGCCCTTTAAATCTGCCAAGGCAATACACGCGCGCCAAGCCGTGTGGCCGGTGTAGCGGGGGCGATCATCACCGTGCATAAATTGGCGCACAACCGAGTGGATGCCATCGGCACCCACGAGTAAATCAGCGTGATATTGCTGCGAATGTTCGTCAATAACCGTGCAACGCGCCTCTGACGACTCGATCGTCTGCACCGCCGTATTCATTTGAATATTGATGTTGGGATGATTGCTGCAGGCGTTAAACAAGACGTCGATCAAGTCGGCACGATGAATGTGTACATAGGAAGCACCCCAGCGCTTGGGTGCGGTGTGTTTGATTTCGAATTGCGCCTGCAGCTCGCCACTCCTGCCATGGCGCATTTCGATACTTTCTGGCAAAAAACCACGCTCGAGCACCGCCGCATCGAGCCCGCAATGTGCCAAGACTTTCATGCCATTGGGGCTAATTTGTAGCCCACCGCCCGCCTCAGCCAATGCCGATGCACGCTCTAAAATCCTGACGCTGTGACCCGCTCTTGCCAGCAGAAGTGCCGAGGCGAGACCGCCTACACCGGCGCCGACAATCAAAACAACCATCGCAGTCAATTAAGCCGTTTTGGCCATAAAGACCCGAAGATGCTCAATCGACAAATCTGCCTCTCGCGAGCGACCAACGCTCAATTGCCAAGCATGGTGCACATCCCCAAATTCAATCAGCTCACTGTCGACCTCCTGATGCTGCAATAGGGCATGCATTGCCACGCTGTCCGGATATAGATATTCAGTTTTAGCCACCTGCAGCTGTACCGGCGTGCAACCATGGTAGTCACCGAATATCGGTGTTACTTGATAGTGATCCGCCAAACTCGCCATTGCATTGTGAGCCGTGCGCAAAAAGTTGAGGCTTAACATCATTTCACCACTGTTGGCATAGCGCTCTGCAGACGTGCGATCACGCCAATCGGTGCAAGGGGAGAATACCGATGTCCCCCTCGGTAAAGTTAGTCCCGCTGCTTTTATTTGTGCCAGCAAAGACAAACTCAAACTGCCGCCTGCACTCTCGCCACAGAGCCATACGGGCTTATTTAGGCTTAATGCATAGCGATAGCATGTCAGCGCATCTTCAAGCTGCGCAGGAGGCGCAAAATCTGGGGCTAGACGGTACAAGGGAAACAACACCAGTGACTGCGTGCGCTCGGAAATCAATGCCGCCAGTCGCCCGTGGGTATGCTCTGAGCCCATCACGTAGCCACCACCGTGGTGATAGATCAACACCCGGTCTGCTTGCTCATCGCCAAACGCGATCATTTTGAGCATCCCGCCCTCTGCGGAAACCTCAAAATCTCGGCGTGCAATGCGACTTGGAATGGGGTAATTGACCTTGGCTGCGGTGTTCATCACTGCTCGCAGCAGCGCCAAATTGGTGCAGAAACGGAATACATTTTTGTGCCCGATTTTGACCAGTGTATTGGACAGTTTTTGCCCGAAGCTCAGTGATTGCATACAGTTGGCTTAAGTCTCAACGCCCCCATTATGACCCAAATTGGATCATCGGGGGCATTCGTCAACATTTCAATCAGCGTGCAAAGGTCACCGCTGTACCACTGACGCTGACCATCATCATGCCGCCATTGGCACCAACCACCTCATAGTCAATATCAATACCGACCACGGCATCTGCGCCCATTGACATGGCTTGCTCCTCAACTTCTTTAAACGCGATTTGCCGCGCCTTGGCCATTTCCTCTTCGTAGGCGCCGCTGCGTCCACCCACGATGTCGCGGATGGCGCCGAAAATATCTTTGAAGATATTGGCGCCTAGAATCGCTTCACCGCAGACAATGCCTTTGTAATCTGCGATTTGTTTGCCTTCTACCGATTGCGTTGTGGTCATTAACATCTTTTGTTCTCGCTTTATGTTTACAGTGTTCACATTAAATCATAGCTTGACTTAGCGCGCACCACATTGCGGGCACTTAGGGCGTAAAAATCGGTAAACCCCGACCGAAGACACCAGCAACACACCACCCAACAATATTGCCGAGACAACACCAGATATACCCAATGACGGGGCGACCTCGCGCCAAGCAAACCCTAGCCCGATGAAAACAGCAAGCGACACTGTTTTGGCCACCGGCTCAGCGACACGGGCTACTGACGGCGCGCCACATCCACAGGTAGAATGGGGCTTTGAACTTTGTTGCTCAGTCATGCGTGCAAAATCTCTATTAGGTTTAACGTGTTTGCTTGCGGCGCTATCAATTTTGATCGGTGCCTTTGGCGCTCATGCGCTCAAGCCACTGCTCAGCGAGCAGGCCACTCAATGGTACCAAACCGCCACACAGTATCTAATGTTTCAGACCACTGGCGCATTAGTGCTATCTGGGCATGCCATGCGTTTGGCTCAACTGACACGTCCCATCGTTTTAATCTTGCTGGGTGTTTTAATATTCTCCGGTAGCCTCTATATCATGGCGATGAGTGGAATCCGCTGGCTGGGTGCCATCACGCCGATCGGTGGCCTGCTTATGATCATTGGCTGGGTCGGCGCGGCCTATCAATTTTGGAAAACACAATGAAAGACTTACGACAACTTCGCCAGGAATATGGCGACATTGCTTTACTCGAGCAAGAAGCCAGCACTGATCCCTACGCACAATTTGATTTTTGGCTATCCGAAGCCGCGGGCATCGCGGATCATCAAGCCATGGTACTGTCCACTGTAGACAGTAGTGGTATGCCAAGCGCTCGCGTGGTGCTCCTCAAGCATGTAGATGAACGCGGGTTTGCGTGGTACACCGACAAACGCTCGCAGAAGGGCCACGAGCTTGCAAACAACCCCAAGGCCAGTTTGCTATTTTTTTGGAATGAACAGCACCGGCAAGTCCGTATCCAAGGCACTGTTAGCTCTCTGAGCACTGCAGAAGCAAATGAATACTATTATTCTCGCCCGGCTGACAGCCGCTTCTCTGCAGCCAGCTCTCATCAATCTCAGCCAATCGCCAGCAGAGATGCGCTCGAACAGCGCGTGCAAGAACTGAAGAACCAGCATCCAGACGGCGACGTCCCTCGACCCGAAATGTGGGGCGGCTATGTGCTGAGCCCGACCTATTTCGAGTTTTGGCAAGGCCGCGATGGACGATTGCATGATCGCTTGACCTATCGCCTCGACAACAATCAGTGGCAGCGCCAAAGGGTGCAACCATGAAGTGGCTTCTCGGATTGTGCGCACTGATTGCACTCAGTGCTGTGATTAGCCGCGGCTTGTCTGCAACTTCCAAACCCAGAACGCCACTGGGGTCCGATGCGGGTCTGTCTCCCTGCCCCAGCACCCCAAATTGTGTATCGAGCTTGGCTTCTGACGACAAAGCCATCGACCCATTGCCGCTCAAACGCATGGATGATTGGGCAAAATTGCTAACCGCAATGGGCGCAAGGGTCATCACCAAAAGCGAGCGCTATCTACATGCGACGTTTACCACCCCATTGATGGGTTATGTCGATGATTTAGAGCTTTGGCATGATGCGGACGCTAGTGCGGAGCCCAGCGCCACGCATGTAAAAAGTACTTCAAGGCTTGGCCATTCTGATCTGGGTGCCAACCGAAAGCGCGTCGAAGCGATTCGAGCGAAATCATGAACACAACGCACAGTGCTTGCTTAGCGGCTCTGCAACAACGGTTTGGCGAGCAATTTAGCCAAGGTCAATCGCAGCGGGAGCAACACTGTCACACGACAACCTGGATCAAGCCGCAATTGCCAGATGCTGTGGTGTTCGCACGCAGCACTGAAGACGTACAAGATCTCGTCAAAATTTGCGCGGCACACCAGTGCCCCATTGTGCCCTTTGGCGTGGGCAGCTCGCTAGAAGGCCAGCTCAACGCACCTTACGGTGGAATTAGCGTCGACTTATCCGGGATGGATCAAATCCTCGAAGTTCACCAAGCGGACCTTGCCGTCACGCTACAACCAGGGGTCACCCGCGAGGCACTCAACCATTATCTACGTGATACCGGCTTATTCTTCCCCATCGACCCAGGCGCCAATGCCAGTCTGGGCGGCATGGTCGCCACCCGCGCCAGTGGTACCAATGCTGTGCGCTACGGCACCATCCGCGAGAACGTTTTGTCGCTAAAAGTTGTCACCGCAGACGGCCAGCTCATTCGGACCAGCTCACGGGCGAAAAAAAGCGCTGCCGGCTATGACCTAACCCATCTGATGATCGGTTCGGAAGGGACGCTTGGCATCATCACTGAAATCACACTCAAGCTGCATGGCATCCCTGAGCAAATTACCGCCGGCCAATGTACTTTCGATAGCGTTACCTCGGCCTGCCAAGCCGTCGCTCAGGTGATTCAGCTAGGTCTGCCACTGGCTCGAATGGAGCTATTGGATGCGCTACAAGTCAAAGCATGCAATCAATATTCTGGGTTGAATTTGCCAGAGATGCCTTTGCTGCTTCTGGAGTTTCATGGCAGCGGTACAGCGGTGGCAGAACAAGTGGAAATGTTCTCGCAAATCGCCATGGATCATGGTGGCAACGCGCCCGTGTTTGCCAAAAGCACCGAGGAGCGCAACCAATTATGGAAGGCTCGGCACGATGCCTACTGGGCGTCGCGTGCGTTACGGCCCGGTTGCCAAGCCCACACCACCGATGCGTGCGTCCCCATCTCTCGTTTGGCCGAATGCGTAACCCAAACGCAAGAGGATCTCGAAGCTTCAGGACTCATCGCTCCGATCGTCGGCCATGTCGGCGATGGCAACTTTCATGCACTGCTGCTGGTGGACGAACAAAATCCCGACGAATTGGCGCGTGCCAAAGCGGCTGTCTCACGCATTGCCAAACGCGCCATCGAAATGGGTGGCACCTGTACTGGCGAGCATGGGGTTGGTCAGGGCAAACGTGACTACTTAGATTTAGAACATGGTGCAGGCGTCGGCCTGATGCAGGCCATCAAGCGTGCGCTGGATCCCAATAATTTGTTCAATCCCGGTAAACTTTAGGTCGCAATTAGTTAAATAACTACCGCTCTCAAAGTCTTTCATCCTGCTGATTTTGGGGATGTAATCGTTTGCAAATCCAGTCCAGTCAATGCATCGACCACAATTATCTGTAGCATCGCTAACTTGAACTGTGCGTCGCAATTTGGTCTCATACTACATCTTATGTAGTCCCCAATTTTAGACTTGAGAGAGATCGACTCCGACATGCTTACGCAAAGCACAGAAGCAAAACTGAAAAATCAGCTTGAAACTCTTGGTGTACAGAACGTTGTGACCGTGGTTTACAACCCATCTTACGACGAGCTGTACAACGCTGAAGTCAACGCAACTGAAGGCTTGGCTCAAGGCCACGTCACCGACAGCGGCGCCGTTTGCGTGTATACCGGACGATTTACAGGGCGCTCCGCCAAGGACAAATACATTGTCAAAGATGCCAACACCGAAAACACGGTTTGGTGGAAGGACGGCAACAATGGCTCCGACAATCAGCCCATGACGCCAGAGGTTTGGTCTCATCTAAAGGGCCTCTCCACGGCACAGCTCAGCAGCAAAGCACTTTATGTCATCGATGCATTTTGCGGCGCAAACCCAGACACGCGTCTATCGATTCGCGTGGTGACCGAAGTGGCATGGGCGGCGCATTTTGTCAAAAACATGTTTATTCGGCCCACGCAAGAAGAACTCGAAAGCTTCAACCCTGATTGGACAATCCTGCATACCCCCGAAGCCACCTGTGCTGATTTCGAAGCCCACGGTCTACGCTCAGAGGTGTATGCAGCGTTCAATATCACCGAAGGCATGACCTGTATTGGTGGCACTTGGTACGGCGGCGAGATGAAAAAAGGCATCTTCACCATGATGAACTACTTCTTGCCTCGCCAAGGCATTGGTTCATTCCACTGCTCTGCAAATGAAGGTGCTGCCGGAGATACCGCACTGTTCTTTGGCCTGTCTGGCACAGGTAAAACCACGCTTTCCGCCGACCCAAAGCGCAAGCTGATTGGCGACGACGAGCACGGCTGGGACAACGATGGGGTGTTCAATTTTGAAGGCGGTTGCTACGCCAAGACCATCGATCTGACCGAAGAAAAAGAACCTGATATCTTCCGTGCCATCAAACGCGACGCGCTGCTTGAAAATGTGCCAATGCAAGACGGCGTGGTGAATTACAGCGATAAGTCGATCACTGAAAACACCCGCGTTTCCTACCCGCTCTATCACATCGACAACATCGTAGAGCCCGTATCAAAAGGCACGCACCCCAAGAACATCATCTTCCTCTGCTGCGATGCATTCGGTGTACTGCCGCCAGTGGCCAAATTGAGCGCAGAGCAAGCCAAGTACTACTACCTCAACGGATACACCGCTAAAATTGCGGGCACAGAGCTAGGCGTCACCGAGCCCACTGCGGCTTTCTCAGCTTGTTTCGGCGCCGCGTTTCTCGCGTTGCACCCCACCCAATACGGCGAGATCCTCGGCCAGAAAATGGCAGAACACGGCTCTCAGGCTTGGTTGGTTAATACCGGCTGGACCGGTGGCGGCTATGGCGTTGGTGAGCGAATTTCTCTCAAAGCCACGCGCGCCATTATTGATGCGATTCTAAGCGGTGAACTGCTCGACGCTGATACCGAATCAATGCCATTGTTCGGCCTACAAATCCCAACCAGCATCAATGGTGTGGACAGCAACATGCTAAACCCAGCGACCAGCTGGAGCGACCAAGACGCTTACGCACAAGCGCGCGAAAAGTTGGCCAGTATGTTCGTCAACAACTTTGTACGTTTCACAGATAACAATGCTGGTGCAGCACTGGTCGCTGCAGGCCCACAAATCAACTAAAACAACCTCTGCCCAACCTTCTTCACTGGCTTGAAGCACTCAAGCCAGTGTCTTTACTCTAACGCTTTACTTGGCTCAAAATCCTCTGACGTGTGTCATCAAGACACGAAAAGCGAACAGCGCTGTGCACGTGCTACAGAGATCAGTGTAGGCACTGTGCCACTCAATAAAGATCGATCTAATATGGCGAGTTTGGCTAGCCAACTAGGTGGCTAGCCAATGCACCCATTTCGATCACTCCACTTTTGATCGTACGCAGCGATTGAGTGCGCACCGATTCGACACCGCAGGGAAACACGCTGTCATCACCCGTGCGTGCCCACTTCGCAGCCACGCTACCGAACCAAGTACCGGGCCCGATTCCACGACCGCTGTAGCCTTGGATAGAAATCGCGCCCTCACCCAATGCAAACACCTTTGGCAGATAGTCGGCGGACATGGCAATTTTGCCACTCCATTCATACTCAAACGCGACACGGCTCAATTCCGGAAACAGCGCTTTCAACTTTCGGCGTGCCCATCGCGCATGAATCCCACCAACTGGCCCTGCAACATTACCCATCGCCCCAATGATCAGCCGATTCTCACGATCTTTGCGAATTGAGGTCATCACCGTGGCCGTGTCCCAGCAGCCTTCTGCGTTGGGCAAAATCTCGGGAAGGTCCTTCAGCGGCGCTGTCGCCCACTGCGAATAATGCAGTGTGGCAAAAGCCCTAGCGTCCGTTGAATAGGCGTTTGTGGCTTGTATCAGCTTAGGTGCTTGCACCTCAAATCCCTGGCCCGAGACCTGCCAGCAGCCATCGTAACCCAACGAGGAAACCGCGCTGCGCTCAAACAATTTCGCCCCGACCCGGCTAGCGGCATCTGCCAAGCCTTGCGCATAAGCAAAGGGTTGAATGGTTCCAGCGCGATGATCCAACAGTGCCCCTTTGAACGCTGCACTTCCAAGCCGTTTCCGAGTTTGGGCTTCGTCCAGCAACTCGACTGGCGCATTGCGCTTAATTTGTTGTTGATGGCGCACTTGTAAGTCTTTAAACCCCGACGCGCTATGCGCCAGATGCAAGGTACCATTGCGGGTGGCTTCACATTGAATGTCAAATTGCTCAATTAGCGAGAACACCAGCTCTGGTGAACCCGCCAGCGCATCGACCAAGGCCGAGCCCTTGTCTACGCCCAATCGAGATTCAATGTCATCGGGTGGAAGCCAAAGGCCAGCATTGACCAAGCCCACATTGCGTCCCGAGCCGCCGTAACCGATATGTGTGGCCTCGAGCAAAACAACATCTGCGCCTTCACGAGCCAGATGCAGCGCTGCCGA
>JABXHR010000148.1 GCA_013373515.1 Gammaproteobacteria bacterium
TCGCCATCTGGCGCGCCGAGTCAGTAATTTCTTCGCCGCCGAGCATTCTTGCCAATTCATCGACACGTTGTGCCTCTTGTAGCGACTCGACTTCGGTTTTGACATGATCCGCGCCTTGTGTTTTGAGTACCTTTAGCTGCTGATGTGCACATCCTGCCACTTGGGCAAGATGCGTGACACACAGCACTTGCGCGCGTTCGCCAATTTCACGCATTTGCTTGCCAACAATCTGGGCAACAGCACCGCCAATGCCGGTATCGACCTCGTCGAAAATCAGCGTGGGCACGGTCAATGTTTGCGCCAAACACACTTGGATGGCCAAGCTAATACGCGATAGTTCACCGCCAGAGGCTACTTTGCTAATCGGTTTAGCCGATTGCCCCGCATTGGCGGCGATACAGAACTCTAGAGTGTCGAAGCCATCTTTGTGCACACGTTGCTCGTCGACATGATGCTTAATGACAAAACTCGCCGAGGACATGGAGAGCTGATGCAAACGTTCGGTAATGTCGCGGCTTAAATGCTCTGCAACGTTTGCTCTTGCGTCACTCAGCTTGGCGGCCGCGTCGTTGTATTGAGATTTCGCGGCCGATAGCGCTTTTTGTAGCGCGTGTTCGGCTTGGTCTGCGTTTTCGAGCTGGTCGCGCTCTTGTTGCAGTTGCTGATAAAACTGCGGAACCTCGGTCAGATCGATACGATGCTTGCGTGAAATCGAGAATAGGGCGCTGAACTGAGCATCCACCCATTCAATGCGCTCTGGGTCGGCATCGAGGCGATTTAGGGCGTGATTGGCACTGGATGACAGTTCGCTGAGTTGGATGTCGGCATTTTCGAGCAGCTCGGCCAGCGGCGACATACTGGGATCGAGTGCGACCCAGTTGTCGATATGCTGCTGCAAGCTGCGCAACTGATCGATGACCCCCTGTTCATTGTCGAGCAATTGCACAGTGGTGTTGGCCGTCTCAGCGATGCGTTGCAAATTGCTGTTGCGCTGGTGTTCGGCGACCAGATCATCTATGCCGTCGGCGTCCACTTCGATGGCGTCAAAATCCTTCAAAAGCCGATTGAGCTCATGAATCCGCAGGTCGGCCTGTGCCGCATTTTGTTGGTGCTCACTCAGTGCACGTTGTGCGCGGGACAGAGATTGATATGCGTTTTGTAGATTGTCTACAAGGCCACTGTGTCCCCCTTGCTTGTCAAGAAGCTCGCGCTGGACGTCTGGCATGACGAGTGTTTGGTGCTCGTGTTGGCCGTGAATGTTGATCAGCAACGCTGAGAGCGCTTTGAGGTCTGCAAGGGTCGTCGGTCTGCCATTGATGTAAGCTCTCGATCGGCCATCGGCAGAGACGACGCGGCGCAGTTGACACTCGTCTTCCATGTTCAGTTCCCGCTCGCTAAGCCATGCTTTAGCCACAGGAGCATCGTGGATATCGAATAGTGCAGACACCTCGGCCTTTTCGGCACCTTCGCGAACCGAGCCGCTATCCGCGCGAGCGCCCAATAGCAAATTCATTGCGCCGAGCAGAATCGATTTTCCGGCACCGGTCTCGCCAGTTAGCGCGGTCATTCCAGAATGAAAGTCAATTTGGCTGCGGTCTATGATCGCAAAATCACGAATCGACAAAGAGACGAGCACGGTTATCCCCAGTTGAGTTTGGCGCGTAGTATCTCAAAAAAATCGTAACTTTGGGGGTGCAGTAAGACGACCGGCTGTGTCTGACTTTTGGTGACAATATGGTCGCCACTTTGCAGGACGTGATAGTCCTGTCCATCGGCGATAAGTTGTGCCCCTTCGTCATCCAGATGATTGAGTTCAACTCGAATTTCACTGGCGCGCGACACCACCAATGGTCGGCTCGATAAGGTGTGTGGCGAAATCGATACCAGCAGCAAAGCGTCTTGGGCAGGGTGAATAATTGGGCCGCCGTTGCTCAAAGCGTAGGCAGTGGAACCTGTTGGCGTTGCGATGATGAGTCCATCAGCGCGTTGTAGGTAGACAAATCGATCATCGATGTAGGTTTCGTATTCCAGCACACGCAGTCGATCGCCCAAGCGCACCACAATGTCGTTTAGCGCGTTGTAGCTCGCGATGGCGACGCCTTTGCGCATCACAAGGCACTCCACCATAAACCGCTCTTCGGCTTCATAGCGCCCGTCGAGGATTTCGGATAGATGCTGGAACTGCTCCTCTGGATTGATGTCGACGAGAAAGCCCAACCGTCCGCGGTTGATGCCGATTAACGGTACGCGATAATCCACTAGCTTTCGCGCCGCGCCGAGCAATGTGCCGTCGCCACCGATCACAATACAGGCTTCAACCTGAGTGCCAATTTCCTCGATGGTAAAGGTGGGGTAATCGGACGTTAAAGCTTGTACGCTTCGATCGCAAAGTACTTTGGTTTTGCGTGCGTCGAGCCAGTGGAGGAGTTCAATTAATGTGTCGCGCGCGGTATCGTCGATGTTTCGGACGATGATGCCTACGCTGGTAATTTTTGTCATGGCGCTACGCTATCACGAAGGCTTCAATTCGGCAATTTAGCTGAGTGAATATTGTCGAGCGCCCACTCGAATAGCCGCAAGTCATCCCCGCGTGGCTCGTAAATGCGGGCTTTTAAAGCCGGTCGCCTAACGGCCTTAGTCGTCGGGATGATCAGCAACTGCGACCAATTGATCGAGATGATCGATGCTTAATTTGACATCGATGGGTTGGCAACAGGTTGAGCAGTCTTGAACAATGACATTGCCGACCTCTTCGGGGTCGAACCAAATGTCGTTGGCCTGCCAGCAAAACGGGCAGGGGACTTGAATGGACTCTGACATACATCACCTCCGGTAGACTCTGGGTAAACGAGAATTTAAGTGCGTCAGTATCTCGTAACCGATAGTGGCACATTGCGAAGCCATGTCGTCAATATTTACATTTTTTCCCAATAATTCCATCCACTTGCAGTCTGTAGTCTGGCCCAAATTAACCGCAAATTGATCCATGCAGACTCGGCCAACAATTGGGTAAATCCTGCCGTCAATACTGACTTGGCCTTTGCCACTGAGGTGGCGCATATAGCCATCACCGTAACCCACTTGGCTATGCCCGATGACGGTCGCATGCTCTGCGACCCATGTGCCGCCATAACTTACAGCATCACCTGCGGCTAAGGTCTTTTGCTGGCTGATTGGCGAGTAAACCGATAGCGTAGTCTGTAGTGGCAGCTGTTGCTGACACCTAGCTCGCACGTGCTCTGAAGGGTAGGAGCCATAAAGCGCGATGCCGGGTCGAACGGCATCAAGTGCCCACTCAGGCTTCAGCATCGTCGCGGCAGAGTTGGCGACATGTCGGCAAATGTTTGGATTGTTACTCAGCGAGAGCGCATTGCAGAGCTGATTGAATTGCTCGTATTGTTGTTCTGCGCTGTCGAGGCACGGCTCATCTGCTGCGGCAAAATGGGTATATACACCACAGAGGTCAGTGTGATTCGTCAGGGTATCTGCAAGTGCTGCCGCATCGCTTGGCAACGCGCCGAGCCGTCTCATGCCGGTATCCAGCTTTAAATGTGTTTTCGCACGCAGACCGAGTTTTGCAGCAGCGTCGATGATTTGTTTGGCCTCTTTAGCAGTCGATACGCCGAGCGTAACGCCCGCAGTGATGAGCGTTGGTAGGTCGTCTACATCGCTAACCCCTAGCACTAAAATGCTGGCTTGCCGTGGTTGCGCCAATAAATCAACCGCTTCGCTGCTGCGCGCCACAGCGACCATTTCACACCCTGCTGCCTCCAGTGCTTGGCAAACAGGCAATGCCCCGTGGCCGTAGGCATTGGCCTTGATAACGGCAATGAGAGGGCGATCAACATGGGCTTTGAGCAGCAAGTAGTTGCTGATCAATGCATTTAAATCAATTTCGATGTAAGGTCGCATATGGGATATCGGTCTACTATTGATGAGAGTTTTCGACGTCTGCGCGTCATGGAAGGAATCTTGAGAATACTAATTCAAACCGTGATAACGGTGCTGTCATTGTCTGCATTCATGGTGAGTAGCGCAACGGCTAATCCCCCCAAAGCCCGCATTTTATATGGAGAATCCGCCAGTGCTGGACAGTGGCCGGGATTGGCGGGTTTGGTGACCCGGGGCTCTGACGGTGCCTCGGTCGAGTGTGGCGCGGTATTGATTAGTCCCCGTCATCTGGCGACCGCCGCGCATTGCGTCTATGTCGGCGGCGTATTGCGTGAGCCGGGTGATTTTCAAGTGCGCTTAAATGAGCACGACCTGACACTGGCCAGCGATCACATCGCCATGCCTGTTCGGCGGGTTACGCTTCACCCATTTTACAACTCGACCAATATGGCCAACGATTTGGCGATCTTGGAATTGGCGCAGCAGGTTACTGATGTGACACCTGCATTTGTCGCATCAGAGCCTGTAGATCAAGAGCAGGCTTATGCCGTGGGTTGGGGGTTGACCGAAAATAACCGCACCGTCAATACACCGCAGGAAGTCGCGCTGACACTGCACGACGTCGAATCATGCCAAAGCAACTTTGACTTAGACGATGATGCCATTGGTTCGAAAATGATTTGTGCCGGCGATTATGGCAAGCAAACCGATACCTGTAACGGTGACAGCGGTGGGCCGCTTTATGTTCGACGAGGAAATCGCCAGCAAGTCGTTGGCATTACCAGTTGGGGATACGAATGCGGTGATCGGATCACCCCGGGTGTCTACACCAATCTGTCCGAATACAGCGACTGGTTACTCGCGGAAATCAATCGGCCAGATGGCGAGTATTTCAGTGCTGTCGCCACCCAAGGCAGCTTGCGCCATCGTGTGGTAAACGTATTTGACCGCGATTTCGCCTTATCGATTGCCTCAAACCAAAATGGCTTGGTTAGCAGCTGCGGTTCCATCTTGCTCGCTGGCCAAAGTTGCGAGATTCAAGTTCCGCTCAGTGCGGGTGGTGACACGTCACTTAGCATTACGCTTGATCAACAAACCAATGACTACCCAATTACGCTAAAGGGTTTAAAACCTTCGGCGACGCTCAGCGGTTGGTATGACACTGATGCTGCCCAGTTTGTTGTCGACGGTGCGAATGTTGAGTCTCCTACACTTGAGCAATGTGAATTTGCAGTGCTATCGCGTTCGGTCGTGGGTAATGGTGTGCTGGTACATGAGACTTACCCTACAAGTCTCGGGGTGATGGTCAACAATATGCCGCTATTTCCTTATCAGCGGCCGAGCTATCGACAGCGGCTTGGCTACGATGTCGGCATACTTGGCGGTGACCAGCTGACATTGTTTGCAAGCGCAAAATATCGCCAGAGTGCCGCGACTGGCGCATTCACGTCGCCGACAAACTTGATCGAACCAAAGCCTACCAAAGCCATTGCCGAGTCAGGCGTTGAATATGCGTCATTCGGTTTGACTGAAGTTAATGGGTCGAGCCCGAGTTTCGATGTTTCGCCAAGAGACAATGGGCAAATTATGTTGTTAGTGACAACAGCCGGGCGCTTGCAATTTAGTGTGGGCACACAAGCGGACTATTCCGTATTTCACAATGGCGGCGGGATTCTCTCTGACAATGATCGCTTCAGCGTCAACGTGCAGCCGCGTGATATCGTGCGTATCGAACTTGAAAACCCGTTTGAAGTCACTGCTCGTGCGGCGGTCTTGAGCACTTACTTAGCGTCGAGCGCTGCCTATGCAGACTCGGTCGAGTTAAGTGACGGTGTATTTACGGCACCTGCACGGCTGTTTGGCTGCATCGATCAAGAAGTTTGGCGTGAAACAACAACAGCGGTTGACCACAATACGGATAGCTCCTCTGACACTGAGAGTGTTTACGACTCGGCGACTAAACCATCGGCCAATGAAGAAGACCAGTCGGATGTCGGATCGTCCAGCAAAAAATCTTTTATCGGGAGTGTTGGTTGGCCACTACTTGTGTTCACGCTGCTTTTCAAAATGCTGGCGCAAAAAGGCCGTCGCCGCCTTTAGGCCGCCAAGCGCATCAATCGCTTGGTTCATCGGCCGATCTATGAGCGTTTTGGGAACCTCTACCGTACCGAGATGATAGAGCAGAGGATAAATATCGATTAATGTTGCATAGCCCTCGCGAAAGCGAGTTATGGCATCGGCAAACGCGATCTCACCAACTGCGGCGCACTGACGATCTTCCTGAAAATCAATTCGTTGCAAATACCCGGGCTCGATGGCTGAAAATAATTCCGTGTATACGTCTGCACCATGCTGAAGTTTGAGGCCCATCAAAACCGAGACCTGACCCGTCTCAGAACTTGGCTTGGCACCGAGATGCCATTTTTTAAACCCATTATGCTGCCAGAATCTAACCACCTTCTCTTGGTTTGAAAAACTCGTCGCCAGATAGTCGATGCCTAAGCCTTTGGCGTACTCTGTGATTGCACTGAGTAATCCACTGCCATAACCCTGGCTTTGACAGTCATCGACTGTGGCAATTCGAACAATGCGCCAAAAAATGTCTGCGCCGAGATTTTTTTTACCAGTGGCGCGCAACAGAATTTGTGGTGCCAAATGTCCGCGTGGGCGTCGTTTACCTTTTATGATGGACTGCACAATTTCGGGTGCCAAAGGACCTTCTTCAGCAATGCAGGCAGCGCTCGACAGTTGACCGCCGCGCACCGAGACCCAGATCGTCAAATTCGGCCCGTCGAGCAAGTGACGAAAGTCGTTGGGGCGGGTGGCGTAGTGACTTTGGTGAAGCAAGCGAAACACTGCCTGCAACTGCGAGATACTGGCATTTTGGTCGAGCGGGTAATCGCCATCGACGAAAGTGGCCGCTTCGCCCCCACTACACCAGATGTATTGGTCTATCCAGCGCTCCAGTGAATCGCCGGCTTGAAAGCGGTAAGCAGTGGCGTAGTGCAGGGTTTGCATCTCTGGAAATTGCGCTGCAAACTTTTGAAATAAACCACGTGCGCTGCCTTCGTAGCCCTCATCCGTGCCACACAACACCAAGCGCGGGTGCGATACAGCCAGCTGGTGCAACCAGCTCATCGGTAATGATGCCGCCTCATCAATCACAATAATGCTGTCTGGCTCTGTATTGTCTAACAATGCTTGCGCACCACAAAACTGGTGCGCAACGGTCAGTTTTTCGAGCAATACTGCCGCTTGTGTGGCTGATTTTCCCGAGATAATAATGGGTGCGCCCGGCATGACATTGAGCGCTGCTGCAAGTGCGGTGGTTTTGCCTCTACCACGTCGACCCGCCAAACGAAGCAGAAATTTAGGCCCAGATAATCGCTCTATCAACACGTCGATGGGAGGGTTTTGCGCTGTTAAAGCGCTCGCCTTGTGTGCGCGATAATGCGCAACCGCTTCTCGCAAATAGTGCAGATAGCGTGATTTAGGCTCACGTCCGTAGACACTAAAGCGTTCGCTAGACTGTGTAGGCTCGCCATCACTGTCGATCCACAAAGCCATGCCGCCGGCTTTGATGCCGCCGAGCCTTGCGACAATGGCATTGGGATCAATGCCTAGCCTGAGATCAATGACGGCAATGTCGCACTCATGACCTAGCCATTCAAATGCAGCAGTTGGCTTGTAGTAATGAATTTGTGCATTGCCCCAAAAATATTGGCTAAGATCGTGTTCTGTGGTGGTGCTTGGCAGCCAGTGCATCTGACGTGCAGTGGGCGAAGTGTTGACCGATCGATCAGGTTTTAATTTCATTAGCAACCTTCGCTATTGTCGCGAAACTATTTGCGGTAAAAATAAGTGAGTTGTTGAAAAAAAACTGACAGACCATGAGCCAAAAAATCAAAAAATTACTGGTAGCGAATCGCTCTGAAATCGCCATTCGTGTGATGCGCGCGGCGACCGAACTGGGTATTCGCACCGTTGCCATCTACTCTAACGAAGATCGCTTTGCCTTGCACCGTTTTAAGGCTGACGA
>JABXHR010000088.1 GCA_013373515.1 Gammaproteobacteria bacterium
AGTAGCGCTTGGGTCGGGTGAGCGTGACGACCGTCGCCTGCATTCACCACGCTGACGTGATCCGGCACGATGGAGGCGATATAGTGCGCCGCGCCACTGGAGGCATGGCGCACCACGAATAGATCGGTTTGCATGGCCTCTAGCGTTTGCAGCGTATCCAGCACCGTTTCACCTTTTGATGTGGAGGAGGTGCGAATGTCCAGCGACATGATGTCGGCGCTCAAGCGCTCGGCGGCCAACTCAAAAGTCGTGCGTGTACGTGTGCTGTTTTCGAAGAACAAATGCGTCACAGTTTTTCCGCGCAGCAAGGGCAACTTTTTGACGGGATTATTATCGGGCCCAATAAACTGATCAGCCTTGTCGAGGATGGCTGTTAGCATGTCCCCGCCAAGCCCTTCAGGGCTTAAAAAGTGGCGCAATGCACCATTTTGGTCCAATTGAGCGGAAGCGATTGGATTCATGAGTCACCTAATTTATCGACAATTTTTAATTGCCATTGTTCGTCGTCAAATTGTGCATGCTGCCCCTCGGCGAGCGCCAAGGTATAGCCCGCAATATCGGCCTGAATTGGCAGCTCGCGGCCGTCTTCACGAGAGGCGAGCACGGCGAGCAGAACTTTGGCGGGGCGGCCAAAGTCGAAAATTTCATTGAGCGCTGCTCGAATGGTGCGCCCCGTGTGCAAGACATCATCGACAATGACGATGGTCAGGTCGTCGACACTGCCGGGTAGGTTGGAAGGTCCAACCTGTGGGTGGCTGGCACGTTTGCCAAAATCATCGCGGTAAAAGTTGATATTGAGCGTGCCACCAAGTTCCACACCGAGCCGCTCTGCCAAGGCCTTGGCCAGGGGCGTACCGCCGCGCTCGATGCCAACAATAAAGAGATGATCGGCGGCCAACGTTTTTAAGGTGGCGGCCATGGCGTCGAGTGTTTGGTTAATTTGAGCTGCGGTGTATTGGGTCATTGTGAATTGCTTTCCATCCAGCGCTGCAAGATAAGCGCAGCGGCAATTTGATCGACATCGCCTTTTTGCGCACGTTTGCGCCGTCCGGCTTGTCGGTTTTCCTTGATAAGTGCTACGGCTTCGCGCGAACTGTAGCGCTCATCCGCATGATGCACGGGCAGTTGATAGCGCGCCTCGAGTGACTGAATGAACGCTATTGCCAATGGGGTTGTTGTGGTCTCGCTGCCATCCATATGCACCGGAACACCGACCACCAAGGCACTCGGACGCCAGTCGCTGATCAGTTTGTCGATGGCAGGCCAGTTGATGTCGTCTGCGCTGTTATGCACGGTGGTCAGGGGGGTGGCGAGGCCACTATCGGTATGACCGCTGGCGACACCGATGCGTCTTAATCCGAAATCGAGGCCGAGCAATTGGCCCATCAAGCGTGTCCGTGTGCGCTAGACATGCGAGAGTAATCGATTCCGTTGGCTGCGGTGATGGCCATCAGCTTGTTGGCGTCGTTGTCGTCGAAAATTTTCTCAATATCGACCGGTAAGTTCAGCCATGCATTGTCTGCCATTTCTTGTTCGAGTTGCTGGTCGTCCCAGCCGGCATAACCCGCAAATAGCATAAAACGCTGTGGCGGACTTTGGTTGATGTTGAGCAGGGTATCGCGATCAGAGGTCAGCCAGAGGGAACCGCACACGGGCATGGAGGCGGCTTGCTGCTCGCCCTCGTACAGCATAAATCCCTTGTTGGGCTCCACTGGACCGCCAACATAAACCGTAATGTCTTCAAACTCGGGTTTCGGCTCCGCGCCGAGCTGGCGCAAAACGTCAGCTACGGAGGTCATGGATGGCTCGTTGACAATCAATCCCATTGCGCCATCGCTGCCATGATGCATCATGGCGATCACTTTGCCGCCAAAGCCATCGCTACCGAGCGAGGGCATGGCGACCAGAAACTGATTGGCGAATGACATTCGTGCATCCATCGTTGCGAAATCGGTGTGATTTTACCGCAGATTTAAGTTGCTGTTGCTCTGTTGCGCTGAAATTGGAGAAGAATTAGGCGTCGCTGACCACGGTCGCATTGCTGTTGAAGCGCCAGGATCTGGTAATGTAAAGCACATCAGTATCTTGCAGCAATTCGCTACTAAGTGGGGCGTAAGGCGCGCCCAGCTCCACAAGTTTTACGGCCGCATCGTCAAGCGTGCGCCAACCGGAGCTTCGCTTGATTGCAACACTTTCAAGTTGGCCGTTGCGAGAAATGCCAACCGTCAATACCACGGTGCCTGACAGCCCAGAGTCACGCAGAGACTGTGGGTAATTTAAGTTGCCCAAGCGCTCAATCTGCTCGACCCAATTAAACATATACTCTGCCGCCGGCGTTGCTCTGGCGCGTGCGGAGACAAAGGTTTTGCGCGGGCGTTTGGCATAGCGCTCTAAGCGGTCGTTGATTTCAGCAGTCATTTTCGCCAGTGCCATTGTGGCCTCAGTTTCCTGCTCTGAAATCAACGGTTGTGGGGTGGTTTGTTCAGTGGTTTTCTCAACCACGCTCAACGTCAGTGAGGAATACAGGCTATTGATAATCCGCTGTGCTTTGTCGGTGTTTTGCTCTGGCGCGGCCGCTTGCTGGGGATTGGGGGCGACGCCGTCATAGGCCACGGGTTCATCGCTAAAAAATGGACTGCTCGGCCGCGTGCGTTCGTCGAGAGTGCCACCGCCTTCGGAGTTGATATTGGCGAGGTAGTCGGTTTGTTCGGGGGCATTGACCGTGGCCGAATTGAGCAGAATCACTTCCAACGAGGGTGGCAAAATACTCGATGCGCGTTCTCGTGCAAAGCTCAGCCCAGTGATGATCATAATGTGCAGCAAGGCCGCAAATGTGGCGGCGATCGCAAGTCTTTGATCTGAGGGGTTGAGGGTCTTAAACACGGATTCAATCACTATGACGTCCTCCAATTGAAGCACAAAAAATGCAAATTGGAGGACGGGTGAGTTTATGCGGCTCTGGCGCTTTCGATAAAGTCCATCAGTGCTTGCGTGGCATCTTGCCCAGTTTCTTTGGCAATCTCCACCGCACAAGTGGGACTGGTGACGTTGATTTCGGTTACATAATCGCCAATGACATCTAGCCCGACGAACCATAATCCGCGTTCCACAAGTCTCGGGGCCGCTTGCGCAACCAACCAGCGATCACGGTCGGTCAGTGGCATCACTACACCCGTTCCGCCTGCGGCAATATTGCCACGCGTTTCGCCGGATTTTGGAATGCGCGCAAGGCCGTGATCCATGGCTTTGCCGTTGACGACCAGAATGCGCTTATCGCCTTGCTTGATCTCGGGGAGGTAGGTCTGCGCCATGATCGGGGTGCTGCCGCGATGGGTTGAGGCGTCGAGCAGCATGGTGATGTTGGGATCATCTTGTTTAAGGCGGTAGATGCCCTCGCCACCCATGCCATCCAGCGGTTTGATAATGATGTCGCCATGCTCGGCATGAAAGGCGCGCAGTTGATCGCGATCTGCACTGATCAGCGTGGGCGGTGCGATATCGGCAAAGGCGGCCAATGTATATTTTTCGTTGGTGTTGCGAAGCGCTGCTGGGCGATTGACCACCAAGCTGCCAGCCGCCTCTGCTAAGTCAAGCGCGTAGGTGGCGTAGACAAAGTTCATGTCAAAGGGGGGATCTTTGCGCATCAAAATCGCATCGAAATCGCCCAGAGACATTGGGGTAACGTCGCTTTTAAATTCGAACCAAACATCGTTGCTGTCTTTGGCCTCGACATGACGCGCCTGCGCCATGGCTTGGCCATTGATGACCGACAAATCGACGGTGTCGCAGCAGTAAGTTTGGTGGCCACGAGACTTGGCCGCGCGCAGCATGGCGAGGGTGGTGTCTTTGTAGGGGGTGATTGCACGAATATCGTCCATCACAACAAGTATGGAAAGCGCCATGGCTGAGCTACCTAATTCAGTATTTAGAGGTCAATTCATGGTACATTTTATACGGTTTATCAAGAGTCACACAGCGTAGGTGTAAGTTGAGTACAGTGGATGCACAGTCAGACGTTGAGTCGGGTCACGGCGGACGCAAGGTGTTGGTCATCGACGACAGCGCGACCATTCGCCAAGCGGCGACGCTGCTGCTCAAAGAGAACAACTACGATGTCGTGGTGGCGGAGGATGGCTTTAGTGGGCTGTCGGCCTGCGCTGAGCACAAGCCAGACATTGCGCTGATTGACGTGATGATGCCGCGAATTGACGGTTTTCAGGCCTGTGCATTGATTCGCAACAGCGAAGAGTTCAACCAACTGCCGATTATCATGTTGACCAGCAAGGACTCCGAGTTCGATAAGGCCAAAGCCAAGTTGGTCGGCGCCAACGAATATGTCACCAAACCCTTCGATCGCGAAGAGTTTTTGTCTGCAATTGCACGCGCCATGGAGATTGAGCAATGAGCCGACAACGGGTGATGGTCGTCGATGATTCGCCAACCGAGCTAAAACTACTGGGTAGTACCTTGCGTGAGGCGGGGTTTGAAGTACTGCTTGAATCAGATGCCAAGCGAGCGATTGACGCTGCCAAGCGCGATCAGCCAAACCTCATCCTGATGGATGTTGTGATGCCGGGGCTCAATGGGTTTCAGGCCACCCGCACGCTTAAACGCGACGCGCAAACTGCAGGCATTCCTATTATTGTGGTGTCGTCAAAAGCGCAAGAGACTGACCGTCTATGGGCGCTGCGCCAAGGCGCGTCAGAATATCTGGTCAAGCCGGTTCTGGCTGACAATCTATTGCAAACCGTTAAACGGGTGCTCGATGCCGCCTGATACGCCTTTTATCCGGCTTAAACTCAAACTCAATGGCTTAGACGTGTTGCTTCCGGCGGATGCTGTGCGCCGTGTGCTGGCAAAAAGCGAGATCACGCACATCCCGGGATCTGCGAGTTGGCTACTGGGTTACGTGCAAACGTCGCAAAGTTTTGTACCCTTGGTGGATCCTAGTCAGTTACTTAAACAAGGCGAAGGAACCGTCCAACAATGGGTTGAGCTAGAGCCGGAAATGGGTTGGCCACATTGGTGTCTTGCGGTGGCGGGCAGCGAGCGACTCAAGCTAGACGACACACCCACGCGCACAGCAGCCAGAACCGCACTGTGCGCTTACGGCTACCAAATGGGCGATGGCCAAATCGATGAGCTCGATCCAGAGGCATTCATTCAAATACCGGAGGTGGTCAGTGCGATGCGCATTGCCTAGTCGACAAGGGGGCTATGTGCTCAGAGGAATTGTGGTGATTGGCTTGCTAATGTCGATCGCCGTGGCGGCGTTTTGTTGGTGGCAGTTGCTGTCGACCCCCAATTACGCCAGCGCACTCGCTGCTGGACAGCGCGCGCAAACACTGCTTGCGCCAACAGAGCGCACAGTGGTCCGGCTCAGTACCCAAGGCGATAAAAGCTCATTGGTTGCGCTAGGTGATGATTTGCCGATTCTCAGCGACACCATGGCAGAGGTGGCGCCACATTCAAGCGAGTTAAAATCCTCGTGGGACTCGCTGCGCAGAGAGCTGTCATTACTGGCACGCAATAGCGACGAATTGGCGGGTTTTGAGCGGGCTTGGGTGGCGTTTCGTAGCCGTATTGCCGAGGCGCTCAATTACCTGCCTGAACTCGACCAAGACATCCCCAATCTAAATGCTTTGGCGCAGAGTTTGATCGCGCTTGATCGTGGTGTTGACCGATGGCGTCCAGTGGTGGATGAAGAAGCCGGGCTGAAAATCCTAATCGACAATTTTATTGTCAGTACGCAAGGCTTCAAACCAATCGTGCCGCCAGAGCGTGCGCTGGTGGCGGTGGGGGATCGGCTGGCCCAAAATCGTGAGGCATTATTTGCCCTTCTCGATCTCTATCAAATCTCCAGCGCACAATTAACAGATGTCGAAGGGCTGCTTGGCGCCGTCAAAGCGGAGCTTGCCAATACGCTCAGCCAGTTGGAGGCATTGCAGGACGATCGTGCGCAATTGTCGCTAACCGGTTGGAGCGCTTTGATTGCATTGCTGGTCTTGGGGCCTACATTGTTTTTGATGGTGGTGCTGGAAGAGCGCCGCTTACGCCGCCAGCAGCAAGCTGAAGCACAGCAGCGAGAAAAGGCAATTTTGGCGCTATTGGATGAATTTTCGCGGCTAGCCGATGGCGATTTAACGGCCAGCGCCAAAGTCACCGAAGACGTCACTGGCGCGCTGGCGGATGCGTTTAACTTCGCAGTGAGCGAATTGAGCCATTTGGTAAAAACCCTCGACCACGGCACGCAAGAAGTGCGTCAAGCCGTTAAACGCGGACGTGGGGCTGCCGGCAAAATGCTCGAAGTCGGTGAGCGACAGCGCAGGGTGATTGAACAGGCAGCCAAATCTGCTGGCGTGATCGCAGAGCGTGCGCTTCGCAGTCATCAGGCCGCCAATGATGCGGCGAGCCGTGCCGTTGAGTCGCTAGAGAAAGCCGAGCAGCAGAGCGTGGCGCTGGGTGAGCGCATTGCCAATCAAGACAACATCAAAAGCTCTGTCGATATGGCCAAAACGTCGATTGCCCGCGTCGATTTTTCGGTGGAATCGATCAACAGTGCACTAGATACCGTCGAATCTTTGGTCGAACGCAGCGCCACGTTGGCGATTAATGCTGGCATCCAAGCAGATAAGTCGGGCCATCACGAAGTGGCAGACCTAGCCATGGAAATCGATGCCATCAGCCACGAATTTCGCCGCCTCTCGCAGCAGGTTCTTATGAACTTAACCGATGTGCAGCGCGACGCCGTAGACGTTAACGAACGTCTAGACCATACACTGAGTTTCTTTTCTGATCGCAGCATCGACTTTCAGGGTGCCCGAACTCAGGTCGATCAAGCCCGCAAGGTATTGGCGCAAGTGGGGCAGGCGATTAATCAGCAGCTTGAATTACTTGATCAACAGCGCAATGACACCGATGAGTTACTAGACCAAATTCGCACGCTGCAAAGTGCAGGACAGCAATCGGTCACGGTCGCTCGCGATACCGCGTATGAAGTGGCGCGCTTGAGTCAGGTGGCCGCTCAGTGGCAAGCCTCGACAGAGCGATTTAAGCTGCCGCAGCAGGACGAAAATGACTAGCTCCTCGGCTTGGTTTTCCTCGGCGTCGCGGGCGCTTGGCACGGCGCTAGCACGGCAATACACGGCGCTGAGTAAGCTCGACCCACAAGGGGAGCCGTTTGCGCAACTGCTACAACACACCGCAGCAGCGGCGGGTTTTGTTAGTCACGCGCCGATACGCAAACTTGCCCAGTCTTTGGCGCATGCGCACCATGTTGCCCGTACTCGCGCCTTGCTCGATAACCCGCGAGTGCGCAGTGCGTTGATCGATGCCGTGGTGTTGTTGGAGCAGAGATTTTCGAGCCACGATCTAGAAGCGGCGGAAGATTGGCCGTTAAATCGCGCACGCAATCAGTTGTCTTTGTTGACAGAACAGGCGCCAGAACCAGATTTCGACCGACTGGCCTGGGTGGCGCAGCGAGACTATGCGCTGCCCAGTCAAAATCAGCTCGTCGAGCTTGCCTCGCGGTTGGCGCCGATTGAAACGGTTTTGGACGCCGTGCTGACAGATCAGCCTATCGAGCAAACGTTGGCCGAGGCATTGTCGACCATCGAGCTCTTTGGTCCGGTTTTTGTGGATTATGCCAATGTGATCTCAGCATTGGGATTGGCACTCGAAGACGCCGAAGGCGCGCTGTTGCCTCGCTATGCATTGGCGCAGTTGGTGCCCAATTTGCGCCAATGGACGACGGCTGATGACGAAGATCAATTGATTGTGGTGCTTAAGGGGCTTGCCTTGGCCCAGAGTGCCTGCCGTCAGTTGCCTGATCATCCGGCCATCAAAGACTACGCGACCTCGGTGGGGCTACCGCTGCGGGCTAAGGCAGATATTGGATTTACGCACCAAGCGCTGGCCGAATCGCTGTCCAGCGTGCATACGGCGGCTTTTGATGCCTTTTCAAATGGCGATATCGAGGCGACGCAGACCTGGCTAAATGCGATGTCGCAAGCGCTCGATGTGGCCAACCTCGATGCGGCACGCGCCGAAACCGTACAAATTCTCAATTTGCTTCGCAGGGACGATCTCTCACGCGAGACGATTCTGAGCCAATTGATCCAATTGCCTCGCGGCTGGAATCATCTGACCTCGGCTTCGGAGCGCAATCAAAGCGGGCAGTATTGGCTCGACAGTGGCCTCAATGAGCCGATGCCAACAGCCTTGGTCAAGGAGACTTTCACCGCGGCGATGACCTCCGCTGAGGGTGTGATGTTTGCGGCGAGCAAGGGCTTTGAGAATGGCCTTAAGCAGCAAAGTTTGGTGTTAATCAGAGCCAGTGCCGCCTCGGTGAAGCAGGTGGCTCATGTGCTTGGCTTTCTAGGTGGGCGCCTACTGAGTCGTTCGGTGATGCAGTTGGCCGAAGACATTAGCGCCATCGACCGCTTGGGCTTCGAACCTGACATTTGGATCGAGCGCTTGGCCGCCGCTAACTTTTTAATTCAATCTCTGGATGAGCCCAAGGCCGTCGAGCATTGGAGTATCCGTCTGCGCCGTTTGCGCGAACAGTGGCAGGCGGCTTTGCAGCCAGCGCTTGCAACAGACGAGCATGCTTCAGAGCAAGAGTCATCGGATCGCTCCATGGCGTCTGAGTCGACGGAGGATGCTGCCGTCGCAGCGGAGTCGGAGGACGCGGCACCTCGCGTTGACGCTGCTGATTCTGATGTCGCTGAAATGCCCGTTGATGAACTTAGCCCTGTTCCAAGTGTGCGAGACGGCTCCCCGTTGCCATCGGCCATTGAGGCTCAAAATGAGCCAGTCGAGGCCATTGAGAACTTGGAGGAAACCTCACAGAGCGCTTGGCTACCGCCCGGTGAAGATGAGCCGAGTGATGATCCAGATTTGGCGCACAACTGGGAAAATCCGCAGGCGCTGGATGAGGCGCAGCTCGATCAAGTGCTCGACACCCTTTCAAGGGTTTATCAACACTTAGACGGCTGGATATCAGATTGTCGCCCAGCGCTGGGTGTGTCTGTAGAATCGCTGCGCCGCTTCGCGTTGGAGCAGCGCATTGTGCCCCTGGAGGCGCTGCTATCAGCGTTGCAGGTCAAGATGCTGCAGTTGCGCGGTGATACGGTGTCTGCGCGTCAACAATTTGCCGATGAAGCGATTTTGGACGTGGCCGCGATGGTACCGGAATTGGTGGATCAATATCTCAGTCATCAGCATATTGAACTGGCCAACCAAGCCTCAGTTGACGAGCTGATCGCGCTGATTGAGGGCTGGCATTACAGCGTCCTCAGCGTGAAGTCGCAAAAACCAGCCGATAGCAAGATCGAACCCATCCAAGTTATTGAGCCTGATGTCGAGCCCACGGTCAGCGATACCTTTGTAGAGGAAGTGAGCGGCTATTTAAGTGCGGTGCAAAGCATTTTGGACGATGGTTTTGCGCCTGCGCAGCGAGATGATGTGCTGCGGCATCTGCACACCTTAAAAGGGGCGTGCGGCGCCATGGGTTTGCCTGCATTGCATGAGTTGGCGCATGCCATGGAGACCCGCGTCGATCAAACGCCATTGCCGCCAAGTGCCGAGCATTTATCCAAACTGCTCGAGATGAGTGAAGCCTTGATGTTCAACATTGAGCAATACGAGCGTGGTGGTGAACTGGCGAAATTCGAATGGCTACTCGATACACCGGCTACAGATGCTGAGTCTGAGACGTCTAAGTCTGCGAGCCTGACACCCGGCGAAAATACCAGCCTGCAAAGCATCAAACTCAATCGCAGCGACTTTGGTCGTTTGAGCACTCACTTTAAGCAGGCGCTCAATCAGTGGCGTTATGCCTACGACAATGTGCAACAGCTCGATCAAACCTTACAAGCCATGACGCGGCTATCGCGAGAAATCGCCGATCCAGCCATCGAGCAGCGCTGGCGGCGTCAGCTCAATGATTTGCAATCTCAGCTGACGCAAACCCACCAATGGTTGCGCCAGCGCCGTCGTGCAGATCAGGTGATGCATCATTGGGTGCAACAAAAGCAGCACATCACGTTAGATCAATTGCGTGGGCGCTTGGAGCGTCAGGTGGCGCTGCTGGCCAAGGCCGCCGACCGCGAGGTAAAGATCAAACTCGAAAACCCGCATCAAACGCTCGATAAGCGATTGGTCGATAGCTTGATGCCCGCCATTGAGCACCTGCTCAACAACGCCATTAGTCATGGTATTGAGTCCAGCAAAGTGCGTCGCAGCATGGGCAAACCCGATCACGGCACCATTACTGTGGCCGCAGTCGAGCAGGGCAATGTTTTCGAGTTAAGCGTTGAGGACGATGGCGCCGGTGTCGATTTTCAGGCGGTTCGCCGTCGTGCTGAAGCGCTTGGGTTAGACACCAGTGGCAATGATCAAAGCCTGACACCGTATCTGTTTTTACCTGGGTTTTCTTCCTCGGAGCCTGTCGATCGCTA
Organism: Gammaproteobacteria bacterium; assembly: GCA_013373515.1. Classification (GTDB taxonomy): domain Bacteria; phylum Pseudomonadota; class Gammaproteobacteria; order JABXHR01; family JABXHR01; genus JABXHR01. Next base: position 10,461 of record JABXHR010000088.1, read on the forward strand.
CAAGGGTCGCGGCGTGGGGTTGGATGCGGTGGAACAATTTGTCGAAGAGGAAAACGGCCGCGTTGAGCTGAGTACGCGTCCGGGGCGGGGCACGCGCGTGCGCCTGCTCTGTAAGCAAGCAATTGCGAGAATTCGGGCGGTGGTGGTCGACATTGGTGCCGAACGATTTGCGGTGGCCGAGCGACAGCTTGTCAAAACCTTAGATGGCCCAGTGCAGGGCGATGTGATTCGCTATCAGGGCGAGCGCTACCAAGTCGTCAACCTAGCCGCTCAGTTGGGACTGGCCGCTGCAGACAAGCCCAAATATGTGCTGGCAGCAGATGGCCCACATTTACGTGCCTTGATGGTTGATCGCGTTGGACCCTCTCAAGAGGTGTGGGCGCACAGTGAGGTACCGCTGATTGATCAACTGCATTTGTATAGCGGTATTGCGCAAACCGATGATGGCGCCATGCCGCTCTTATCGATTTCAGGCTTGAAGCAACGCGCCGAACAAGTCGCGCAATTGGTCCAAGGTGGCATTTTGGTCGTCGAGCCTACGGTGACGGGTGCAAAGTTGGCTAAGCGTTTGTTGTCGCCGGTGTTTGGCAGGGTGCAAATTGTACGCGGCGCCCATGAAGCGAAATCGGCTTGGCAACAACGCCGCTATGATGCGGTGCTCATCGATATGGATATTGAGGGAGAGGATGCGATTGAATTGGCCAAGTCATATGCACACGAACACCCAGAGAGCCGAGCGCCACTGGCGCTGATGACGCTGCACCAGTTTGCGCTGCGGGAGGCACATGCTCGCGATCATGGTTTGGCTGTATTGCGAAAGCCTCTAGACCTTCAAGAGGTATCGACTCTGCTGCGCTAGCGCCCTGCTTCAGCCGAGATCGCCAAATTTGGCTTGCAGCATGGCGAGTACTGCCGTGGCGGCCGTTTCCATGCGCATAATACGCGGGCCGAACGTTAACCCGGTCCAACCACGCCCTGATAGCTGCTCGACTTCTGATGCGCTAAGCCCGCCCTCTGGGCCGATCAATACATTCACTGACCGTGCATCGGTTTGCCAATTTGCAAGGCTTTGATCTGCATAGGGGTGGAGCATAATGCCATGGTCTGGCAGCACTGCAGGGTCGATTGCAGTGTGAAGGGTGGGTAGCTCGGCGCGTTCACATTGAATCACTGCAGATTGAATCACGCCTATCCAATGCGCCGCTTTTTTGGCCAAGCGGTCACCTTTTAACTTTACGTCGCTGAATTCGGTAAAAACGGGGGTAATCTCCCTGACGCCGAGCTCGGTGGCTTTTTGCAGGGCGTAGTCCATGGCGTCACCCTTGCCGACCGCTTGGTACAGGTGAATGGAAAGCGGGCTGGGCGCAATACCGGCTTTAATCTCAAGAATATTGATCGAAGCGGTTTTGCCGTCGACTTGAAGTTCACCACAGTAAACACGCCCGTCGCCATTGATCGCTTCGATGGGTTGCAGATGGCACAGGCGTAATACTTTGAGCAAATGGTGCTGGCTGTCTTTGCCAAGCTGCGCTAGACCGGTCTCGGGCAAGGGCGCATCAATAAAGCAGCGGATGGTTCTCATTGTGTTTGGTAGCGTTTACGAAGGGCCGCGCGCTCGGACTCAGACAGGTCTTTGGTCGATTTGCGCAGCATGTCGGCGGGAAATTGTTGTTTGTTAAATTCGGCCATGATCCGCTTGTAGGCTTCTTCGCTGGCTTTGAGGGCGGCTTCTTCTTCGTCAATCATATGGCTCTGGCCGCGCTCCTCGATTTTTTGCAGCATGGCAAAGTCGTCACTGCCAATAAAGTTGGCCAATGCCGATTGGCGATCAGGCAAATCCATGCTTTGCATCGCAGCAAGCAGAGCGTTAAACAAAGCGGCGCCCTGGATGGATTCCGGAAGCGCCGAGAGCTGTGCACTTTGTGCCGGGTGCTTGAGTAAGCTGGCGATCAAATAACTCACGCGGCCAAGTGGCTTTGGCGCCGCAGGCGCTGGACGCGGCGTGCGGCGCTGGTTGGGCTTGCTCGTGCTGAGACCAACCAACTCTGCCAATTTGCTTTCCAATAAAGTGCGATAAACCCCGGTGGGGAGTTTCTCCACTAGCGGCTTGGCGTTGTTGGCGATACGGGCTCTGGACGCAATACTGCCGGTGCCGACTTCTGCGCTGAGCTGTTCGATAAAAAACCGATCTAATGACGCCGCACTGTCAAGGGTGTCCATAAAGCCCAGCATGCCCACGTCGCGGACAAAGCTGTCTGGGTCTTCACCGTCGGGCAAAAACAAGAACCGAACATCGCGGCCATCCTCGAGCAGAGGCAAGGTATTGTTAAGTGCCTTCCACGCCGCATCTCGCCCCGCGCGATCGCCATCGAAACAAAAAATAATCGACGACACTTGTTTGAACAAAATGCGCAGATGGTCCTCTGTGGTCGCCGTGCCGAGTGTGGCCACCACATTGGTGATCCCGTATTGATGCAGTGCGACCACATCCATATAGCCTTCAACCACCACCAGTGAATCAAGCTTGCGGCTGTGCTGTCTGGCTTCGTGTAGGCCAAATAACTCGTGACTTTTATGGAAAATTTCAGTCTCTGGAGAGTTGAGATATTTGGGCTCGCCCTGGTCGAGAATGCGGCCACCAAAGCCAATGCACCGTCCTCGCCGATCTCGAATGGGCACCATAATACGGTCGCGAAAGCGCGGGTAGGTGCCGCGATCACCGCGAATTAGCATGCCGGTTTTGACCAAGTCTTCGCGAATCGTAGGATTGGGCGCAATCAGCTGATCTAGGCTGTCGTAGCCTTCGACTGCATAGCCAATGCCAAAGCGCTCGATCATCTTGGGTGAAATGCCCCGAGCATCAAGGTAGCCTTTGGCGCGCTCGTCCGCGGCGAGGCTGGTTTGATAGTGCGCAACACACAGTTCCATGCGCTCATACAACGAGGCGGAAGGCTTCGGGCGTTCGGGCATGCCACTGTCTTCGCGCGGTACGGTAATACCCATTTTGCCTGCCAGCTCTTCGATGGCCTCGACAAAGCTCAGGTGGTCGTGCTCCATCAAAAAGCCGACGACATTGCCGTTGGCGCCGCAGCCAAAGCAATGATAGAACTGCTTGGCAGGCTGGACATAAAACGATGGGGTTTTCTCGCCGTGAAACGGACAGCAGGCTTTGAACTCTTTGCCGGAGCGTTTGAGTTCGATGCGCGAGCCGATGACCTCTGCAATGTTTGCCCGGTCAATCAGTTCGTCGATAAAGTGTGAGGGGATTCGGCCTGTCATCCAGCGATTTTAGCGCGCCTACTCTTATGGCGTCAGGTTTGATTCGTCTCTATTTTGTTACAACCGCCTCAGCGCTCACTGGGTACACAGGATTGAAACCACCTCTGCTAAAACAGATATTGATGCGATTGGTTCATCTATGTGTCGCCGGCCTGTTGCTGTTGTCGGGGATGGTTGTCGTGGTGGCCTTTGATTGGGTGACGTTGCCGCCTCAGTGGGATCCAAGAATTCCCTTTGAGGTGCGCTCTGAGCCAAATTGGTTTCGGCGCCTGCAAGCCAAAACCATCTCCAAGACGCCGGAAAAGTGCCTTGCCGCATTACAAGCCTATGCGCCCAGTGTCGAAATCAATGAGGGATTTAAAGAGGCTGAGCAAACCAGCTGCGGTATCGAGACACGTGTCACTTTAACCGAATTGGGCGGCATGCAACTCAAGCGCGTGACCACCGCTTGCGAGACGGCGCTAAGTCTGGCTCTGTGGGTTGAACATGATATAAAACCCGTGTTTGCGCGAGAAGCTCGGCAAGTCAAAGCAATCGAACATATTGGTAGTTATAACTGCCGAAAAATTTACGGGACAAATCGCTGGTCGACGCACTCAACGGCGCAGGCAATCGACATTACAGGGTTTGAGTTTGAAGATGGCACCCGTTGGTCGTTGATTGAGGATTGGCAAAGTCAGCCTGTGCTCGCCGAATTGGGCGAGCGCTCGTGCCGTTGGTTTCGCCAAGTATTGGGGCCGAGTTACAACCGCGCACATGCCAATCATTTCCATTTAAGTACAAAATCTTTTCCGCTCTGTCGCGGTGGTTAATGGTTATCTATAATCAAATCATTAAAACAAGCACGCCATTCAATATGGCAGGGTAAGGACTCGGGTGCATTTAAAAAGACTGCTTCAACGGATAGAACAAATTTTTCGTTGGAATATCACGGCGTTTTTTTTGATCGTCTCTGCGTCACAAGCCTCAAACTCAGATGTGTTTGCCATAGCCTTGGCACTCGCGCAGCAGGGCAATCCGCAGGCGCAATACGAAGTGAGCGAGCATTACAAAAATGGCGCTTACGGCGCACCTTTGGACGAAATTGAATCTATCAGATGGCTCAAGGAATCGGCACGAAGCGGTTATCCGGATGCATTGTATTTTTTGGCCTATCGCTATGATGTTGGGCTTGGGCTTGATATCAACAAGCCACAAGCCATCGCGCTCTACACGCAGGCATCTGAGAAAGATCATCCCAAAGCAACCTACTACTTGGCTTGGTCCTATGATGTCGGCGATGGCGTGCCCTCGGATGATGTCAAGGCTGTCGCGCTCTATCGAAAGGCTGCTGGTCTGGGCTACCGTGATGCTCAATACACCTTAGGCCAAATGCTGCGCGATGGCGAAGGGGTTGAGCGCAATGTGCAAGAGGCCATTTATTGGTATGGCAAAGCGGCAGAGCAAGGCGACTATGACGCGCTGACTTGGATTGCTGAAATCTACGACAACGGTCGCGATTACGACCTGCCCGAAGACAACATCAAGGCCAATGATCTTTATCATCGCGCCGCCAAAGAAGGCAGTACACGGGCGTTTTACGAAATTGGTCTCAATTACTACCAGGGCGATGGTGTGAAGCAAGATCTGTTAGAGGCACTGCGGTGGCTGAATATCGCTAAGAACCGCGATTTTGATCGTGCCCAAGAGCGGATTGATGAAATCGAGAAAGCGCTGGCCACTCAGTAGACTTCAGCGATTGCCAGCTGAATAAAATAAAGACCCATCGCAAACAATACCAAGGCCACACCTAGCTGAATTTGCTTGCGAAAGCGTGCGTATGCAGCGCGCGCCCAATCCAATGAAAAAGCCCATGCGTAGCCCACGCAAATCAAAACCCCAAGCGCGAGACAACCGACCACCACTAACCACACCGCATTGGGCAAGCTTGACGACAGTCCCATCGACACCATCGTACTCCATACCAGCATCGCCTTAGGGTTGGTGATGTGTAGCCCAAGGCCCGTCCAGAAATAGCGGTCACGGCTGAGGCTTGGCGTTTGACTCGGGGCGGTGAATGCGGCGCGATAAGCTTGAATGCCCATCCAGCAAAGATAAGCGCCACCGACCAGTCGAATCCCAATCTCCCAAGCGGGCGCTTTGGCCAACAAGAGAGATAGCCCCAATGCGGATGCCATTGCCCAAATGGTCGAGCCGAGCATCACCCCGAGCGCAAACAACACCGCAGGTCGTCGACCCTCGCGCATGGCCAGTGCCATAATCGCGAGCACGCTGGGTCCCGGCGCTGCCACGGCGATGCCATAGGTCAAATAGGCGAGTGCAAGCGTCTTCATAGGCTGGCTTTAATGGTGAGATCTTGGGTGGCGAAGGTGTTGGTCACGCTTGAATCCACCGATGAAATGCAGGGGTGTTGTCGAGGTAGAGATGGTGCCCTGCTTGCGGAATCATCGTCAGATTGAGTTTCACGCCTTGCTTCTGGCTCGACTGCGCTGCGAGCTTAACCGGGATTTCACTGAACAGCCAATCCCGATCGCCGTAGGCGATATCAACGGGCACATCGCCCATTTTTGGCAACAGCGGTGCGAAGGGTTCACGTGCATATACCGTCGATCCCAGTTGGCTCATCACGGGTTCGAGCAAGCTATTCATGGCGTACTCGCCGCTGCCGGTGGCGGCACTGATGTGATAGAGATACTCGGCAATCAGTTTGCTCTCGGCGTTGCCCCAGCGTTTGCCAAAGCGGCCATTGAGGATGCTGTGCGTGAGTCGGGGTCCAAGTCTTCCCAGTGCTCGGATGATTTGCCCTGGCGTGAAGTTGCGATGCCACATCGAGTCGATCAGTTTGAGCCCAAAGGGTAGTTGATCCTTGGGAATGACATACTGCTCGGGTGGACGCGGTGGAAAGCCCGCAGGAGAGGCCAGCATCAAGCGCTTCAGTTTGTCGGGATGTTTGACGCCATAGCGGGCGCACAAGTAACCGCCAAGACTGTGGCCAAGTAGCGTAAAAGGGCGATCCAGCGCTAATGCATCCACAAACTGCTCGAAGGGTTTGATGAAAAAATCGATGGCCTCGACGGGTGCCGAAAACGCAGTGTCGGTCAAGCACAGACCGCTGCGTCTGAGTTTGGGCGCGTTGCGGCAGCTAGGGCGACTACTGCCTCCAAAACCGAGCCAGTCAAAAGCAATCACGCGATCGAATTGCTGCGCCAGCAAATCTAAATTCGCAAAGTAAAACCCAAGGCCACTGCCCCAGCCGTGGGCAATGATGAGCGTGTGGCCGTCTGTGCGCTCAGGGGCATTATCGACGTAGTTGATCTCTACGCTTTGTGGTTTGTGTAGCAGTCCTTTGCCGTCAAATGGCACTGTGATGATGCTGGATTGATAGGGTGTTTTGACAAAACGCGCCAGCAGGTTTGATTGGGCTTGCATCAGCTGGCGTTGAGACGTGGGAATCCATAGACCGGACATTCTGTTCCTAAGCTTTGTTGTTTTCTTTTGCGTCGGTTTTAAGCATATAACCATCTGCTCTTAGTCAAGCCATTGGCGGAGCACTAAGGTTATCGCCATTGTGATAGGGGCAAAGCAATGGCCAAAATAAATCCAACTGCTTGGGTGGTTGCGGGCAACCGATTAACCACGGGCGAGACACTGTTTTACAGCAATTCTGGGTGGGTGACTACCCTATTTGCGGCACTTAAATTGTCATCGAAAGACGAACTGCTGAATTTGGCAATCGATCCAAATGAAGTGGTGTCTGTCGAGGTGGTGGCGGTCGATGAGCGTGGCGAGTTAATCGACATTCGTGAGCGTATGCGCATTGACGGGCCAAGTGTTAAACCGAACTCGCTCAATGCGTTTCGGGAGGCGAGCTGATGTACGCCTACGATGCACTTGATCAGGCGATGGTGCAAAACCGCGTCGATGAGTTTTCCAAGCAAGTGGCGCGGCGTCTTGAGGGCCAGCTGAGCGAGGACGAATTTAAGCCCTTGCGCCTGCAAAATGGCCTGTACTTGCAGCTGCACGCCTACATG
>JABXHR010000160.1 GCA_013373515.1 Gammaproteobacteria bacterium
AGGCGCATCTGGCCCAGCTTTCCGAGTTAACAACACCGAAATACCATTGCTATCCTCATCGCGGTGATACCCGGCAGCTCTGCATGTGAGGGTGTTATCACAGGCAATTTCCCAATCTTTATGGGAAAAGTACAGACCTGCTGAAGCCTCGGCCATTGCACTCCCGTTGATCAACATACTGATGCCCACGGCGCCGAGCAGCATGTAAGTCCCCCTTTGAAACACCATCATTCTCGTCTCCTCGTTTGCTGACCCGATCAGTTTTGCGACTGAAATACCAACTCACCATGCTTAAACACCACCAGTTGGTTGGGCGCTAAAGCATGCCAAACCTCATTACTGGTCAAGGGCTGAGTGGCCACCACGCTCACCACATCATTTGGCGTGGTTTCCGTCCCAAAATCAATCTGTAAATCTGCATCGCTGAGCTTGGCTTCGCCAAACGGTGCTCGGCGAGTGATCCAATGCAGCTTGGTGGTGCAGTAACAAATCAGCTCGTCGCCATCGCTGGCCAATAGATTAAAAACGCCGAGTTTGGCCAACTCGTCGCAGCGCGACTTGAAAAAGTGGGCCAATTCGGCCGTGCTGGGTCGATTCACAAACACCAGCCGCAACTGCCCCAACAGCCAGCAGGCGGCATGTTCAGAGTCGGAGGTGCCAATCGGCGTGAAGCCACCAAGCTGCCAAGTGAGTACCTCTGGAATTTGGCCGTTGTGCGCCACAGTCCAAGGCCGCCCCCATAGCTCGCGCTGATAAGGCTGAGTATTCTCGAGGCTGACGCGCCCGACATTGGCTTGTCGGATATGACTGATCACCACATCAGATTTGATTGGCCACTGCGACACCAACTGCGCCAACGGGGAGTTGGCGCTAGGGGTCGGATCGTGAAAAGCACGACAACCTCGATCCTCATAAAATGCTATTCCCCAGCCGTCTTTGTGCGGCCCGGTTGCGCCACCTCGTTGCATCAGCCCAGAGAAGCTAAAACAGATATCGGTTGGCACATTGGCTGACATGCCCAGTAACTCGCACACGGTGTGTGTCCTTGCAGGTAATTGAAATCATTGACGATACTAAATGACTTTTACGAACTAACCAATTCGGGTGTATGCTGGTGGTTATCGCCTTGCGCATAAGCAATTCAGAATGATAAGAAGGATCTTAGACATGAATTGGATATTCAAACTGTGCACGATTGCACTTGCCCAATGTTGGTTTGTCAACGCCCACGCAATCCCGGTGCTTATGTCAGGCGACGTATTTGACGACATGCAGACCTTTCTCGCAGGACGTCAACCCGAAGACATCGAACGCTTTTTTGGCCCCGGTATGCGCCGTGACGTTGCGGAGGCCATTATCTTGGTTCAAGCCGCAAGACTAGGTGGTTATTCAGACCCAATTGACCTGATCTCCGACCAAAACACCCCTGAACACCGCACCAAGCAAATCACCGCACAATCGGACGTTGTCGCCCTTGCACAACCGGTGTGGGAAACCCTCGATCCAGAGTTTGCAGACGACCTCACCATCAGTGCACCGCTATTAGATGAAGGCGAGTTTATCGTGGGCATTTATGTCAATGAAAACCACCCCTATACCCAAGCCAAACCCACCCTCGAAGAGGTTAAATCACTCACCTTTACTGTTAGTGCAACTTGGCGCCGCGACATCGATGTGATCGAACATGTGGGCTGGCCACATTCCACCACCGTCAACTGGGTGGCGATGCTTGAGATGCTGGCACAAAACAAGGCGGACGCCATCCTGGCCCCGTTCCAGCCCGGCGACGAAATGGCACTAGTTACGCCAAACCTCACGCTGCGACCGGTGCTGGGCTACACGGTGTCGTTCAAGGGATCTCGCCACTTTGCCATCAGTAAACATCATCCCGAAAGCGAGGGATTTAAATCTGCATTAGATGCAGGATTAATCCAGCTGAAAGCGGAGGGAAGATTACGCCAAATCTATGTCGAAGCAGGCTTTTTTAACGATTCCATCTTCGAGTGGACCAATCTGGTGCAGTAGTCATGTCGAGGATCGGTCGTCAACTCACATCCAGAATGCTCGTCTTTGCGGGCATTTTTGCCATTTTCGCGATGGTGGTTGACCTCTACACAGACTATCAGCGGATCAAAGAAGACACCGTCGCCAATGTTCGCCAAATGGCCAACGAGCTGCGCCACCCCTTGGACTCCATTTTGTGGATGTCCTCCGAGCATCTCACCAATGTCGTGCTCGAATCAATTTTGAGCCTGCCCGCTGTTGCTGCTGTCGAGTTAGAAAGTGAAGACAGGCAGTTTGTGCTCGGCGAGATGAACCCATCTACACAGTGCGATCACCAGCTCAATATCGACGTCCCCGTCACCAATCAAATCACCAATGCTTTACATCACACCGCAAAAATGTCTTTGTGCATCACCACAGATGGTGCCGTGGCAGGTCTAATTGAGCGATTTACCACCACATTGGCAATCAATACAGTGAAAGCATTCTTGCTGACTTTGATCTTGTTAAATGTCACCACCGCATTGGTCAGCCGCCCTCTTGAAAGCATCACCCGGAAAATTCGCGGCCAGTCCCCCCAAACCACGCCATCGAGCCAAGCGCCCACCCAAGCCAATGAAATCACGGAAATTGGCAGCGCGCTCGAGCAAGCACTTATCGATATCAGACACGAATATCAATCTGCGCAAAGCACGCTAAACTCTCTCGGTGAAGGTGTCGTCGTACTCGATCAAAATGACATTATTTTGCGTGAAAACCGTGCCGCGAAGACCATACTTGGATCGCAGCATAGCCTCATTGGCCAAAAACTTTTTGATCAAGCGATGATCAACCCTCACAGCCAGTGGTTCACTGAGGCGAAATTGCGCTGCAGCCAACTTTCACTGCCCATCCGCAGCCCCTCATTTCACCTCAAAAACGGCAAAACGCTGCGGATCACACTTACCCAGAAGAATACCTACAGCATTGCAGTGCTCAGCGACTTCACCCGTCAGCACCGTCTGCAACAAGAAGTACGGCATTTGGCCACCCACGACACACTCACCGGCACACATAACCGCTGGGTGTTCGAAAACAAACTGCAAGAGTGTCTCAGCGAGCTTAGAGACACCCAAAAATTGTCCTGCGTCATCGTGGTGGCTATCGACAATTTCACGCTTATCAACGACCAATACGGCAACAACACCGGCGATGAATTGCTGCAAATCGTTGCCAGACGCCTAACCAATTGCCTCAGCGAAGACGACGCACTGGCGCGCATCGGTGGAGACGAATTCGGTCTGCTCATCAAAGATGCGGCAAGCGCCCCTGCACTTTGCGAAGACATCATCAGCCAATTCGCAGCGTCCAGCGTTCACTGCGGGCATCATGCATTGAGTGTTTCCGTCAGAATCGGCGCTCGACAAATTTCGCCATTTTCCGCCAACCCGGGCCAAGTGCTGACAGAAGCGAATATCGCCGCCTCAGTTGCCCGCGATCGCGGCGGCAGTCAAGTGGTTTACTTTGAAAACGTCAAAGACGAGTCTTCCGGCTATCGAAACATCATTCAATGGCGAGAAAAACTCGACCTCGCCTTTAAGCGTAAACGATTTACCTATAGCCTTCAGCCCATTGTCGATGCACAATCCGATCAAGTGGTCGCCTACGAAATGCTAAGTCGAATCCAGCTGGACGATGGCAGTTTTGCCTCACCGAACCAATATATCCCCGCAGCAGAGCGCTTTGGCCACATTCAGGCACTAGATCTCTTGATGGTTAAACTGGCCATCAACCATTTAAGAAAGCACGATCGCGCCACATTCCGCCTCAATGTCAACCTCTCAGGCGATACACTCTCAAGCCCTCGCTTGATCCAACAAATCGAAATTTTGCTCAAAACCAGCGATGTATCTCAGCGACTGTGCTTTGAAATTACCGAGACAGCGGCGGTGAAAAACCTAGAACTCGCCTCCAGCCACTTACAGCGCCTCAAGGCACAGGGCAGCTATATCGCCTTGGATGATTTCGGCACCGGTGTTACCTCACTTCAACACCTCAAGCGCCTACCGATCGACACCCTCAAAATCGATGGCATCTTTATTAAGCGACTCAGTGATAATGCGTTCGACCGCCAATTAATCGCCTCGATCACCTCATTGGCCAAAACCATGGATATCAAAGTGGTCGCCGAATACGTCACCCACCGCGAACAGGCCAACTATCTGCGAAGCATCGGCGTCGATTTTCTTCAGGGGCATCTCTATGGCCCTGCAACAGAGCCAAAAGAATTGGATGATCAGCCTCAAGACTACCTTGACTTGGCCAACACTTCGCCCCAACATTGACACTGTCATAAGGGAGCTTCGGCTGAGAGGGGTTTAACCCGACCTTCACTACCTGATCTGGATAATGCCAGCGCAGGAAATGACTTGGACTGTGGGCCGCCGGCCGTCTCCTTGTGACACCCAACGCACTGGAGATCATCATGCAGCCCATGCACCTGAGCTTACAAATTCGCCCCAACGTGCCAAGTGACGAGCTTTACGCCGTCGTCGATGCAGTGATTGCCGATATCAAAGCCACAGGCTTGCCTCACATTGTCGGCCCCATGGAAACCACAATAGAGGGCGAGCTCGACCAGCTGTTAGCCATCGTCAAGCAAGCCCACTTGCGTTGTATTGAACTCGGTGCCACCCGCGTCGGCGCAACAATCAACACCGACCTTAAGATTGGTGGGCTAACATTCGACGAAAAGTTACACCAATACCGATGAGCCTACCGTTGAAGTCAGCCCCCGTTTGGCTCGGTCTAGCGGTACTGGTCAGCTGGCAATGGTTTGGCGGTGCCATTAATGCCAATATCTTGCCCCCACCTAGCGCAATTGCTCAAAGCCTGGTAAATGATACCGCCCTCTGGTGGCCGCATCTGCTCACCACACTCTGGGTGACGGCGCTTGGCTTTGCGATTGCCATTGTGCTGTCAATTGGCGTCTCAGCCATTCTCGATGCAAGTCCACTGTTGAAGCGGGCGCTCTACCCTTGGCTATTTATCTCGCAAATGGTGCCAATTATCTTCATCTATCCGCTTCTCATTATGGGTTTAGGCTTTGGCTACGGGCCCAAAATATTGGTGGTGGTTTTGGTGTGTTTTTTCCCCACCTGCATTGCCCTGACCGATGGCCTAGCGGCGACACCGCACAGTTGGATGCAGCTGTTTAAAACCTACCGTGCCAGTGCTTGGCAGACCTTTTGGCGTCTGCGCTGGCCCGCTGCGCTACCGCAGTTTTTTACTGGCCTTAAAGTGAGCGCCACCTACTCGGTCATGGGGGCCGTCATTGGCGAGTGGATGGGCGCACAATCGGGGCTCGGGGTCTACATGCTACGCGCCTACAAAAGCTTCAACAGCACCCGCGTGTTTGGCGCGGTGGTGTTGGTGATTTTCACCAGTCTTCTCGCAGTCGGAATCGTCCGGCTGCTACAACAACGCTACGGAGCACATCACTCATGAAATGGTTAACCCTATTGGCACTGCTCAGCGGGTCTGCGATGGCCGACACCACCCCAGTTACCGTGGTGCTCGATTGGACGATCAACACCAACCACACCGGACTATATGTGGCGCAGCAACAAGGCTACTACCAAGACGCAGGACTAGACGTAGAGATTGTGCCACCACCCGAGAATGGGGCCGACGCGCTGTTGCTTGCCGATCAAGCGCAGTTTGGCGTGAGCTACCAAGAGGGGCTTGCTTACGCGCGTGCCGCCGGTCAACCACTAACCGCCATCGCCGCCATCATTCAACACAACACCTCAGGGCTCGCTGTGCGCGCCGACTCTGGCATCGAACGTCCCGCTGATCTTGCAGGCAAAACCTACGGCGGCTGGGGAATGCCAGTGGAAGAGGCCATGGTGCGCCAGCTGGTCAGCCAAGATGGCGGCGATGGCGATGCGGTCAATATCGTGCCCATTGGTGCGGTGAACTTTTTTGCCGCAACCGATAGCGGCATTGATGCCATCTGGGTGTTTGAGGGTTGGGATGGTATCGCGGCCAAACAGCAAGGCGTGGATATCCACTATTTCCCCTTAGCGCAAAGCCCTGAGCTCGATTACTACACCCCGATCTTAGTGGCCAAACAAGACACGCTCGACCAAGATCCAGCGCTCGCCAAAGCCTTTCTCGCCGCCACCGCCAAAGGCTATCAGTTTGCCATTGAGCAGCCCGAGGCTGCCGCTGAGATCTTGCTTGAGGTTGCGCCAGAGCTGGACGTCGAACTGGTCAAGGCCAGCCAAGCCTATCTGGCCAAGCAATACCAAGCCGACGCGGCGCGTTGGGGTGAATTCGATGAAGCCCGCTTTGCGGCCTTTAACCAATGGCTGCGCGACAACGCACTGCTCGAAGGCGATTTTGCCGACAGCGACGCCATGACCAACGCGTTTTTACCCTAGTGCTCACCCTGCAGGCGCTCGTTGCGTCCTACCATGACGCACCGCTTTTCCAACCGCTCGACCTTCACGTCGAGCGCGGTGAAGTCATCGCCGTGGTCGGTCGCAGCGGCTGTGGCAAAAGCACCCTGTTACAGCTCTTGGCAGGGTTAAAAACACCAGACCAAGGCCAGATTCTGCTGGATGGACGCGAAATCGCTGGCCAAGCGGGCCATGCCTCGCTATTGCCGCAAGGCTACCCTCTGCTGCCATGGCTATCGCTACTTGATAACATCATTTTGCCGCTCACCCTGTCAGGGCACACGCAAGCGTCAGCCGCAGCACTTGCCGAGCCGCACCTTGCGCGCTTTGGCCTTGAGCACGCCAAACCGTTACTGCCTCACCAAGCCTCAGGTGGCATGCAGCAGCGTGCCGCCCTACTGCGCACATTTTTGCATCCGACCGAGCTTATGCTGCTCGACGAGCCTTTTTCCGCGCTCGATGCCATCACCCGCAGCGAATTACACACTTGGCTTTTGACCGTGCTACCCCAATTTTCCAAAACAGTGTTTTTGGTGACACATGATATTGATGAGGCGCTGCTATTCGCCGACCGGCTGTTGGTGTTCGTGCGCGGCTCAATTCAGGTTATCGAGCGTAAAGCCACTGAAAAATCCGCCATTCTCACTATGGTTTAAGCCAAATATTCGACAACACAGGAGTGCCCCGATGCGACCGACAACCACCGCAGTTATGACGCTAGGCTTGCTTAGCCTATTAAGCGCCCAAGCCAGCACCAACGGACATGCCCATGGATTGGCAGAACTGAATGTCATCAAAGACGGCAGCACTGTGCTGGCAGAGCTACGCCTCACCGAGGCCGACTGGGACAATCGGGACGCCACTGACATTAAAGAGCTCGATATCCTGGCGCTGGAGGATTGCGCGTTGACCGAGCAGTCTTTGGAGATCGAAGGCCATCATGAAGACGATAATCACGATCAAGACTCGCACGACGAGCATCATGACGATGAGCATCACGAGGACGAAGAACACCGCAACGAAGCCGAGCATCAAAGCATCCGCATTCGCCAAAGCTTCGATTGCGCAGATGTGTCACTCGGTGACGTCAGCGTTAACGTGTCCCGTGAGTGGCCCACGGTCGAGACCCTGCAATTGCAAGTGCTCGCTGGCGATCAAAGCCAAGGCGGCGCACAGCCCGCCAAAGGCCTAAGCATCAACCTATCCAGCGATGATTAAAATCCAAAACCTCCGCTTTGCCTATCCCAATCAACCGCCTCTGTTGGCGATTGACCACTGGCAGATTGCGCAAGGTGACAGCGTTTTCCTACAAGGGGCTAGCGGCAGCGGCAAATCCACCCTGCTGTCGCTGATCACGGGCGTGCTACAGCCCGAAGCCGAGGTCTTCAACATCCTTGATACCGATTTTCTAGCTTGCTCTGCCACCGAGCGCGACCAGTTTCGGGTGGATCATTTTGGGGTAATTTTCCAAACCTTTAACCTGCTGCCCTATTTAAGTGCCGTTGAGAATGTCAAAGTCCCGCTGCGCTTCTCAAAGCGCCGCCAAACCCGTGTGCAAGCCGATGAATCGCCCGAATCCTTGCTGCTGTCGCTTGGCCTAAGTGAGCAGCAGCTGCACGCCAAAGCCTCCACCTTATCCATCGGCCAACAACAGCGCGTGGCCGCAGCGCGCGCCATGATCGGTTCGCCGGAAATCTTAATCGCCGACGAGCCGACATCTGCGCTTGACGAAGACAATCGCCAGCGCTTTATCGAACACATCTTGAGCGAGGCCGCACGACGCAACACCACCGTGATCATGGTCAGCCACGATTTGCGCATCGCCGAGCAGTTTGCGCGCAAGCACTTGATCGAGGAATTTCGCGCATGAGGCACTGGATCTATTTGGCTTGGGCCAGCTTGCAGCATCGGCGCAGTAGCACCTTGATTGTGCTGGTGATGGTGGCGCTGTGCAGCGGCATACTCGCCAGCGCAGAGCGGGTGTTTAGTGCGGCCAAGTCGA
Organism: Gammaproteobacteria bacterium; assembly: GCA_013373515.1. Classification (GTDB taxonomy): domain Bacteria; phylum Pseudomonadota; class Gammaproteobacteria; order JABXHR01; family JABXHR01; genus JABXHR01. The sequence goes on from JABXHR010000160.1 coordinate 8,449, forward strand.
GCTTTTACAGTTCGGTCAGTGGCACTGATTTGATCGTCGGCGCACGAACCAATGACATTAACCTGCTGCTGTATTCGGTCTTTCATATCGGAAATGCGCGCAACAATGTCTCCTGGCAAAGCCTGAACAACATCGCAGCACACAAAGCCGTTAAATGGTGGGTGCCGATATCGCTTGGCGACAGCTACCGCAATCACCGCGTCATCGGCACGCAGGCCGCTTTTTTCGAGCATTTCCGCTATGGCAATCAATCCGCCCTCCAGTTTACGCAAGGCCGCGCGTTTAACCTCGGCGCACAGGTGGTCGTCGGCGCAGAGGTCGCGGCAAAGCAAACTCTATCCATTGGCGATGAGATTGTGCTCACCCATGGCACCGCAGATGTGGATAGCGCACGCCACAAGCAGCTTACCTTTGAAGTGGTCGGCTTGCTTGCGCCCACAGGGACGCCGCTAGATCGTTCGGTATTAACCGATCTGACCGGTCTAGATCTGGTGCATATGCCGGCAGAGACGGCTGTCGATATCGCCGACAACGCGGAAGCGCTCGCCAAACTCACGCCCGCGTCCGTCACCGCCGCGATGATTGGTCTAAACAGCCGCTTGGATGCCTTCGCGCTGCAGCGCACCATCAATGACTTCCCAGAGGAAGCACTCACCGCCGTTTTGCCCACCGCCACCCTGGCCTCCTTGTGGAATTTATTGGGCAGTGTCGAGACTGCCATCCAATTTTTGGGCGGCTGTTTGGTGGTGGTTTCGGTGCTAGCGGTATTGGCGGTGTTTATTAGCTCCCTGCGCGAGCGCCGCCGCGAGTTTGCCGTGCTGCGCGCCAACGGACTCAGCCGCGTGGGTCTGATCATGATTGTGCAACTGGAAATGCTGCTGATTAATACCGCCGCGGCCTGCCTTGGGGTGTTCAGTAGCTTTGCACTACTAACTTTATTTGCCGAGCCATTGTCGTCGCTCACTGGCATCCGCCTACAGCAGATGCAGCTGAGCGTCTTTGACCTACAATTGGTGGTTGGTGTGAGCATACTCAGCATCCTCGTGGCACTGGTACCCGCCATTTCAGCCTATCGAGGTCATTTAAACCAAGGATTGACCCCACAATGACGTTTCGAAGCCTTGTACTTCTAGCAGCGGTATTGATGGCCAGCTGCTCCAAATCAGGTCCCAAAAGCTTTGACGAGCCCGTCACCGAAATTGACTGGCAAATGCTCGGCGAAATCGATTTGATTTCGGGAGAAGTTCCGGCGCCACTTAAAGCACTCGAAGGTCAATTGGTCAAACTGCCCGGCTTTATCGCACCCATCGACACCGATGGCGAGGGTCAAGTGCGCCAATTTGCCATTGTTCCCTATCAGGGGGCCTGTATTCACACGCCACCGCCGCCGCCCAATCAAATGGTCTACGTGCCCGATACCGGCGAACAGTACGCCATGAAAATGGAGGACGACAGCGTGTACATTCCCTATTGGTTTACCGGTCGCCTAGCGCTGACACCACAGGAAAGCGCCTTTGGCCCCATTAGCTCCAATTTCACGCCGCTGGCAGACATGGTGCCTTGGGAACCACCCGAAGAAACCGCCAAATAGATCTGTCACAAAATTGTCATCCAGTTTTGGCATACTGAGGCGTTTTCAAATCACCGAAGCACAATGCGCGTTGGAATCAATGGCCTTGGCCGAATCGGGCGCTTAGCCCTCAGAATCGCTGCAAACGATCACGAGTTTGAGTTCGTCAAATCCAATGACCCCGGCGGTGATGCAGCACTGTTTGCCCACCTGCTGCAGTTTGACTCCACCCATGGTAAGTATCCCGAAGACATCATCGCCGCAGATGCTGAGATTCAGATGGGACGACATCGCATCCAGCACCAAACGCAACGCGCCATTGCTGACACCGATTGGTCCGGCGTCGATCTGGTCATCGAAGCCAGCGGCAAATTCAAAGCCCTAGATCAGCTGCAGCCCTATTTCGATCAGGGCGTACAGCGCGTATTGCTCACTGCGCCGAGCAAAGACCCGGCTGCGCTCAACCTGGTATACGGTGTGAATCATCATTTGTACGACGCGGCGCAACACTGCTTGGTCACTGCGGCCTCTTGTACCACCAACTGCATCGCGCCTGTGGTCAAAGTGATACACGGCGAGTTTGGCATCGAGCACGGCAGCATCACCACCATCCACGACATCACCAACACCCAAAGCATTCTCGACGCGCCGCACAAAGATCTGCGTCG
>JABXHR010000057.1 GCA_013373515.1 Gammaproteobacteria bacterium
CCCTTAGATGATCCGTCCAACTGCTCATACAATAACCCACGAGTTGAGTCAGAAAGGTTGTTCCAATGCGTTATGGATCGCGCTATTCGCATTTGATAACTTAGTCTGAGGCGACTAGGTAACGCAGAGTACAGATGGCTGATAACCACGAAAATATGGTTTTAGATGTGCAACTTGACCCGCTATGTCGGCTTGAGTTTTCGATCAAAGCGCCGATCCAGTGCAAGTTTAGATTCTCGTCATGGGAGAATGGTTTGATGTATGAGCGCTTCGAGGGTGGAACCTGGAACCCTGAAACGCTGGATTGCGGTTTTGCGCTGTTGGACCTTTCAGAATCCCAAGCAGCCAACGCGGATATTCTCGCTTTTCTTTCTGGTATTCCTTCTGAAGTGAGAACACTCGCCGCCCCTTTTCGCTGCGGGCAAGCCACAATGCTCAGATGGATCGCGACCAACCAGTACGCCTCGGAACTCTTCAAAAGCTCTCCCCTTCTTTTCTGGCTGTTGGTAGCGCGCCAGCAAGTGGTAGGTTGGCCAGACACACATATTGAAAGCCTGTTGAGTTCTAAGCGTAACAAAGTGTTGAGTGCTATTTCTGGGGTTGGTCAGCAATCGGGATTGAAGTTTCTCAACCGTGTTGAACTCGTTAAAGGTGATGAAAAAGAGTGCGAGATCCTAATCAATGCTCTTCGTTCAGGGTTTCATCAGAGTCAGTGTGGACAGGAGGCAAGGATACCGATGCACTGGGTCAGTGCAGCTGCCGGGTATCCGGAATTGTCACACTCGCGCGCTTTTCATAATTTCTGCCTCGCGAATCCAGAGCCATCAACGGAGTTCCACCCTGAGCTTCGGCACTATGCCCGTTTCTGGGAGGATACGCTCAATGTTGCGCGAGTTTTGGAGATTTACGACGCGGAGATCACGCTCATGCGGTGTAGTGATTTTCAGGCGGTGCGTCGACTACATGACCGCTGGACAGACCGATTGAATCAACACCAAGCGGCAGTAGTAGATGGGGCAACAGCATTCCCAACAACTCCGATACCAGGTAACGCTGACATTCATCCGATACTGACGCTTGAAGATCTACAGGCTGAGGGTCGACTGATGCATCACTGTGTTTCAGTGTATGAACCGAAAATACTGAATGGACAATCTTATATCTACAGGATGCTTCACCCAGAGAGGGCCACGATCGAGTTGAGATTTCAAGGTCAGCAAGTACGCATAGGGCAAGTCACGCTTGCTTATAACGCCCGACCGTCGAGGGAAACGCTTTCAGCTGTTAATTCCTGGCTGTTGGAGTCCCCGAAATATTCAACTGGATAAGTAACTACTACGAGAACTAGTGTGACTGCCCCCGCCCGATTAGGCGAGGCTTCCGACTTTTTAAGCCGCAGCTGATGCCTAAGCGGGTCGTTATTCAACAGGTTCAACCAACAGACAGGGTATTTGATATTTTCATAAACTTTTAATGATCGCTGGTTAACCTACGGACATGAGAGATGAAACCTTCTATATCGAGAATGCACGACGAACAGCTGAAGAGCTTTCGGATAGAGAGCTTCAACTGGCGCTGCGTGAGGACTACAAAATATACAACGGTGTTAGGGAGTTCTGTGCCAAAACTCGACTAAGAGCTACGCTACGCATCAATATATACCGGCAGCTTCTGAAAGAACGCGCCAGCCTTTCACTCGTGACATCCTCCAATAACCAGGCGTCAATCATGTAATCACTGTTGATATGCGACACTCTGTGTCAACGGTGCGTCACTTTGTGTGAATTGTTAGGCTTACTCGAGGAAAATCAGCGGTGATGCTCAAGCCAATCTTTGCAGCAGTGATTCTATGGTTTGAACCAATGCTATGTTCTTCTCCGGGTTGTGAGCATCTTCGTGTGGGGCTGCAAAGGTATTGTTGTCGTTATCATAATACTTACCGGAAGCCTTTGAGAATTCGTCATCTAAGGCTGCTTTGACTAATATTTCAGCCCCCAAGGAGAGGCTCTTGCCCTCTATACCGTATGCATCTTTGACCATTTTACTGGCCAGTAATGAGCCGGGGTTAACGGCAATAATCGAAGGCCAATCCTTCTGATTTTTCTGAGCCAGATAGAAGGACCACATCGTTATAGCTAGTTTGCTTTGGGCATATGTCTGTCCTGCTATATCGAGCTTGACCTTGCCGCGCAGTGCGTCGAGATCTACGGTCGATTGTGCAGCCGACGAAAGGTTAATCACTCGCCCTGTTGCAGACATGAGAGGGGCTATCTGCTGGGTTAACAGTTAAGGCGCCAGGGTATTGACCACAAAACGTACATCAAGCCCCTGATCGGTTAGTGGTGATGGTGTGGAATACACGCCTGCATTGTTAATCAACACATCAAGAGATGAATGCTTATCTGTAATTTCTTTAGCCAATTTAGAGACGTCAGACATCTTCGTCAGATCAGCTTGATACGTTTCAATATTTCCTACACCACTTAACTCTGATAGCTGGTGTTTAGCATTAGCCAGCTTGGCTTCAGAGCGGCCATGAATAAGTAAAGTATGACCGTGTTTAGCTAACAACTTAGCCGTCTACAGACCTATGCCATCGGTTGATCCGGTAATCAGAATTGTTTTTTCCATTATTAATTTCCCAAGTTTATAAGTCTGGTAATAACTCCTTTCAAATGAGCTCAATTTATAGTGAAATCCTTCTCTGTAATCAGATACTATAACCTATGAATATACTGCAACTTAGCGCTGAAGATGTTATACGCCGCAACCGCGTAACTACCCTGGGTGAGGGTAGTAAAACGCTCATTCTTGCTCACGGCTTCGGTTGTGATCAGACCATGTGGCGCTTTTTGTCACCCTATCTTAAAGACGACTACAAACTCGTGTTATTTGACTATACCGGATGTGGCAAGTCTGACACCTCCTTTTATGACGCACAGAAATATCGTCACTTACAGGGCTACGCTGATGATGTGATTGAAATCTGCGATGCACTAGGCCTTAAAAAGGTCACATTTGTAGGCCACTCGGTAAGCTCCATTATCGGCACACTGGCGGCAAATAAACGGCCTGAACTGTTCGACAATTTTGTTTTAGTGTGCCCATCACCCTGCTTTTTAAATATATCCCCTGATTATAGAGGAGGCTTTGAGCGTGAGCAGATAGCGGGGCTAATTGACCTGATGAATAAGAACTATATGGGCTGGGCCAACAGCCTCGCCCCCCTAGTCATGGGGTCTCAGCCACAAGACTCATTTATGCTAATGTTAGCCGCCAGTTTCTGCTCAATCGACGCTAAGTATCAGAAGCCCTTCGCCGAGGCGACCTTCTACTGCGACCACCGCTCGGATATGGCCAGCTTAAAACACCCGAGTTTAATATTGCAAAGCTCAAATGATGCGCTTGTACCCGTTGAAGTTGGTGAATATCTCGCACAAATTATTACACAGGCGAAACTGGACATAATTGAAGCAAATGGACACTGCTTACACATAACGGAGCCTCAGGCTGTTTACGAGAGCCTAGAACGTTTCCTCCAAGAGAATTGATCTAAAACACTATGGAACTTCAGATAGATCAGCGCCCGTTTTAGTGACGGGAGCAAATGGTTTCGTTGCTAGCTGGTTGGTTAAGCGATTAGTTGAGCTGGGATTAACCGTGCATGCAACCGTTCGCGACGCTAATAGCACTGAGAAAACACAGCACTTGATCGAATTAGGTGAACAGGGACCTGGGCGAGTTGTAGTGTTTAGTGCAGATCGTCTTAAACCCGGTAGCTTCGACGAGGCGATTATAGGCTGTGGTACGGTGTTTCATACAGCATCACCTTTTATCTTAAATATTGTGGATCCTCATAGGGATCTGATCGATCCAGCGGTTAAGGGCACTCAAAACCTGCTCAAAAGCGTGAACGGTGCGCAACGGTAAAACGAGTTGTTTTAACCAGCTCTGTTGCCGCCATTTTTGGTGATAATCAGGATTGTGCCCAAGCAGAAGGTGGCGTTCTTACGGAGGGCGATTGGAATACAACATCATCGGCATCTCACCAGCCTTATTACTACTAAAAAACACTCGCTGAACAAGCCGCATGGGATCTGGTTAAGGCACAGAACCGATGGGATCTTGTTAGTGTAAATCCCGCGCTGGTTATTGGACCAACATTAGGAGGCAATTCGACCTCAGCCACACATGACCTTTTGCGTCAGCTTGGCGATGGCCGGATGAAACCCGGCGCACCACCTTACGAAGTCGGTATGGTTGATGTGCGAGATGTTGCTGAAGCACATGTGCGCGCAGCCGTTTCCCCCAAAGCAAACGGACGTTATATTGTTTTTAACGCGGCCTGCTCAATACTTGGTTTGGCAGAATACCTAAGAGATCGTTTCGCTGATCACCCCCTACCTAAGAGAGAGCTACCCAAGTGGGTAGTATGGCTTTTGGGCCCTATTTTTGACAAAACCATTACCCGACTTTTTGCATCTAGGAATCTTGGCATTCCATGGCGTGCCGACAATTCACGCGTTGTTAAAGAGCTTGGACTTAATTATAGAGCGCTAAAGGGGCCCGCTGAAGAGATGTTTCAACAGGTGATAGACGTCGGATTAGTATCTAAGTAAGCATTCCCTAATAGGCTGCTCTTGGCACCTTTAAAAGCGACTTAATTGATCACTTTTTGTATCATTCCTCGATAACGTTGGGTGCTGATCTCACCACCCACCTAAACCCCAAAAGGAGCGTTTTATGCCTAAAGGCTACTGGATTGCCCACGTCGATATTTCCAACCCAGAGGGCTACAAGGCCTATCAGGATGCTAACGCAAAGCCCTTTGCCCATTACGGAGCACGGTTTTTAGCCCGTGGTGGCGATAGTGAGTTGGTAGAGGGCGCAAGCCGCTCTAGACACGTCATTATTGAGTTTCCAACTTACGAAGCGGCATGCGATTGCTACCATTGCGAAGACTACCAATACGCCAAGTCACTTCGTGCCGGGGCAGGTATTGCTGATATTATTGTCGTTGCTGGCTATGATGGCATCCAACCCGGTTAACCCTAGGTTGATTAAATTAAAGCATTCAACATCACCAGCGCCTAAACAGCTAAACAGCTAAACAGCTAAACAGCTAAACAGCATATGAAATAAGGAAGAGGCTCAGCATGAGCTATGAGCTATGAGCTATGAGCTAAGAGCTAAGAGCTAAGAGCTAAGAGCTAAGCGGCCATTGTTACGGCTTCATTCTGTATCTGTGGCCTTTTCAGTTCGAAAATATCAGTAGGGCAGTCTTTGGGGACTTCATCATGTAGATACACATGGGTAGCCTGAGAAAGTATTTTTTGCATAGCTGGTAATCACATTACTACAACTTAGCTAGTCGTAGAATTGCTGCCACCGTTCTCTTGGCAAACGGAACGCACGCGCGTGACCACCGAAAAAAGACAACATCACACGGCCCTTTACTGGTCATACTTGGAAATTCAAAGCCATCGATGGTGCTCGACTTCAGCGACCACTGCGATAATTCGCTAGTAGTAAAAACCAAGGGTGTCTGTAATAGACCAGTGTTCAACCAAAGGGCAATTCAACGCTGGCCACCTTTAGCCAACTCCCCTTTAAGAACCTTCACATCCTTGGGCGCTTCGATAGCAATCTGAACTTGGTTACCTTGAACTTAGTAAACCTTAACTTCAATATTCTCGCCGATGCGGATGGTGTTTTTGCCGGTGTCGCGTGTGAGAATCAACATAGTCTTAGTTCCTTCTAGTTATCCAGTGCAACCGTGCACTGGTTCTTTAAAGCTAGACCAAGATTTCAAGCTGTGCGGAATTATTGCTAAAGATTTCAGATAGAGTGGCTGCAAAATGGCTACATATCCAAATTTTAGACATAAAAAAAGCACTTCGATTTCTCGTAAGCACTTGATTTAATTGGTACGACCGAGTGGACTCGAACCACCGACCCCCA
>JABXHR010000220.1 GCA_013373515.1 Gammaproteobacteria bacterium
AAGGGAGTATAGGGTCAAAAGCTCTATCGAGGGTTCGAATCCCTCACTCTCCGCCATTGAATTTAACGCGCCCGTAGCTCAGCTGGATAGAGTACTTGGCTACGAACCAAGGGGTCGGAGGTTCGAATCCTTCCGGGCGCGCCATTAAAAAAGCCCTCTTTTGAGGGCTTTTTTAATGTCTATCGATCACTATAAATTTTGTATCAGTGACTGTTTCTTTTCTGCGACAAGCCTTCCACTGATTAAATCGATTTTTGAACTCCAGACAAACGCAAGTGTCTTTTGCTCGTCTACGCGGTCAGCCCATACGATACAACCCATATCTTGCAGCGCTGTAACGGTTTGCTTTGCGGTTTCTCGCGACTCTTCGTCACAAATTGCCGATTCTAGCCATTGCTGGGTGAGTCTAATGTAATCCGGGTGAATGTTACCGAAGTCGGGGCAATCTAATTGGTTTAGGGAGTAGCCAATTTGAAGCGCATGCGTATCACTGAGCCAAGCGAGTGCTTTGTGGGCGTTATGATGCGCATGCTCATAGTTGAGAAGGATAATGCCTTGATCGAGTATCGAAGACGCTGCTTTAGCTCTCTCATCGAAAAGACCTAGTATGCTGTCCAAATTCAACGATAAAGCTGAGAGGGTAACAAAGCCGACAATGTCCCTTGACTTGGCAAATACTTTCTCAGCCGTATCTAGAAGTTGCTCGTTGTATTGCTCGGAGTCATCCATCGATAACTCATGCAAATCTGTATGACTAGTGATGTTGAGCCATTTTCCTTTGACGGCGTTGTAGGGCAACACTGGCTCAAAATGCCAATTGATTTGTTCGTCTGGCAGCGCATTTGGTGAGGATTTTGAGCCTGCCTCGGTACTCAGGTATGACGCAATTGTCTCCTCTTTTACCATTGGCTCGCCTGCTGGTTCATTGCGCAGTTGTACGACGTTGTTGGAATTTGGAGTTTGGGCGATTAGCTCATCTACCGGATAGATAGAGAGTTCTTGCGCACTTTGGCCTTCATAGTCACAAATGATCGACGTGACACACGACTGAACATTGAAAAGGTTGAAGACGACTTCTTCATTGTTTTGTGGCGCGTCTTTGAGCCATTGCTTCAACGACTGCTTTTCGCTTGGGTCGACAAAATCAAGCAGCGGTCTCATTACCAGCTGTTCTTCGGTAAACGAGAGTTGACTGTTTTCACTGGCATCAATGCGTACTAATATTCCGTCTTGAACGGTAGCTATTATCATAAGTTTATAATTAGAATTTTCAGCGCTGACATCTTTGTCATTGCTTGGTTTTGTGTGTCGCATGAATGTCCCTTTGCCGTGCAAACCCGTGGCTTTGATAAGCAATTACTTGGCCAAAGGTTCGACCTCCTGAGCAGGACACACGCCGTTATCCTCAGCCAGTGATTATAGCGCCGCTGCGCTCGGAAATGTATGACGATACGTTATTTTGCAGCTCAATCAGTGAAACCCGTCTTCAGATTTGTTGCGTGATTCAATCGTTGCTTGCTTCAATGTCGTTGCGCCAAGGGATATAATGGGCGATTACATTTTGTTAGGAAACTCGCGCTCATGGCGAATTACAGTTCAAGCGATTTTAAGTCTGGCCTCAAAGTGATGATCGACAACGAGCCTTGCGCCATTGTCGACGTAGAGTTTGTTAAGCCAGGTAAGGGGCAGGCCTTTAGTCGAGTCAAGGTACGCTACCTACGTACCGGTCGAGTGGTCGAAAAGACTTACAAATCAGGTGAAACCCTAGAGCAAGCAGACGTTATGGACACGGATATGCAATATCTCTACAGTGACGGTGACCTGTGGCACTTTATGCATCCCGAAACATTCGAGCAAGTTGGCGCAGCGCCCGCGGCTTTGGGCGACGCTGTGAAATGGATCAAAGAAAATGATACTTGCGTGGTGACGCTATGGAACGGTTCGCCCATCCTAGTTCAGCCCCCGAACCAAGTTGAGCTCAAAATCGTACAAACTGACCCAGGTGTTCGTGGCGATACTGCCACTGGTGGCACCAAACCCGCTACCTTAGAAACGGGTGCAGTGGTGAAAGTACCGTTGTTTATTGAAGAAGGCGAGGTCGTTAAGTGTGATACACGCACCGGCGAATATATCTCACGCGTAAAGTAAACAAGTGACACTCTCGCTGCGCGAGCGCGCAACTCGGCGCGCTCGATTTTTATCGAATGTTCGCGCCTTCTTTGACATTCGAAGCGTCTTAGAGGTTGATACACCGCTGCTATGCGAGTTTGGGATCACCGATCCCGCCATCGAAAACATTGTCACCACGCATCACCGCCATCTTCAAACATCGCCAGAATTTGCCATGAAGCGTTTACTGTCTGCAGGCATCGGCGATTGTTTTCAAATTTGTAAGGCCTTTCGTGCCGAAGAGCTGGGTCGCTGGCATCGTGAAGAGTTCACGATCTTGGAATGGTATCGCCTAGGGTTTGACGCCAATGCTCTGATTGGCGAGTGTCTGGCGTTACTTCAACACCTAAGTGGCGAATCATTATTTGCGAAAACTATGCGTTACGGTGACTGGATTTGTGACTATGCTGGCATTGAGGATTGGCGCGACTCAGTGCAAGTTGTCGGTGCACTAAAGCTTGCCAATATAGACATTCCAACCTCGATTCTAAACGAGCATAATGCGCTACTCGATCTTCTGATCGCCACCGTGATTGTGCCCAAAATGCGTGGCATCCATGTGATCTACCCATTCCCCGAGGATCAAGCGTCTTTGGCCGTCAAAACCCACGACGGATATGCCGAACGCTTTGAAATTTACTGGGACAACGTCGAGTTGGCGAACGGTTTTTATGAACTCACCGACAGCGATGAGCAGCTGGCACGTTTTCAGGCTGATCAACGTGAACGCTCACGAAATGGCCAGCCAGCACGTGACATTGATCATCGGTTTATTGAGAGTTTGCCGAATTTACCCAGCTGTGCTGGCGTCGCCATTGGTTTGGATAGACTGCTGGCGAAAATCAGCGGCGCGGCAAGCTTGGATGAGCACGATTTATTTGAGGTGGGAACGATCTAATGTCAGTAATGCTGGTTCAAGACATTAAATTAAACGACCTTGTTGCGCTGTATACGCCTTATGGTCTTAAAATCGAGCTTCTCTCTGCGGACGCTGAAATTCCGGGCACCTTTTGGGGCGCACCTGAAGCAGGGTTGGTTGGGAGTACGTTGTATATCCGTCCAGACACGCCTGTTCATTCAGCGCTACATGAAGGCTGCCATTACGTTTGTATGGATCAGCGTCGTAAGCTCGAATTGCACACCAACGCAGGCGGTACGGTGTTGGAAGAGTGTGCGGTTTGCTATCTTCAGCTGAAGCTGAGCGATTCGATCGTCGGCTTTGGGTTTGAGCGTGCCTTGCAGGACATGGATCAATGGGGCTACAGCTTTCGGCTTGGATCTGCGAAAAGTTGGTTTTATGAGGACGCCGAGGATGCGATGGCCTGGCTTATCTCCCGAGGTCTACTCACTCACGATGGCGATGTAGAATCGAATTTGACACATTATTTTTCGAACTGGGGATAAAGATGCGAGTATTGGTATTTGGCGATTCGAACAGTTGGGGCTATTCGCCCGATGGTGTTGGGCGCCGGCTTGAGCGTCAAGTCCGTTGGCCCGGCGTGTTTGCGCAAGCCACAGGCGTTGAGCTCATCGAAGAGGCACTGCCCGGGCGCACCACTCGCTATGATGATCCGCTCATGCGCCCACCGGCTGCATACAACGGGCTTGCGCATTTTGAGACGATCTTATTGAGTCACACACCGGTCGATGTGGTGTTGATCATGTTGGGCACCAATGATTTGAAAAATCGCTTTGAGCCCAGTTCCACAAAGATTGCAGAAAATCTCGCCGTGCTGGCGGCTGTTGCGCAAGGTTGCCCCTGTGGCGGTGAAAATTGGCAGACCGAGCAAATGCCGCGGGTTGGCGTGATTGTGCCACCCCCATTGGGCAGTTTGGCGTTTGATAAGGCTTGGCCGCGCTATGCAGAATGGTCGCAAGGCGCTGATGTCGGGCAGTCGCTAAAATCAGCAGTGCAGGCGCGTTTTTCTGGCTCTGATATCCCGGTCTTTGCCGCAGCAGACCATATCGAATCATCCGCGATTGACCCCATTCACCTTGACCCACAAAGCCATCAAATTTTGGGCAGCGCGGTTGCGAGTTGGTTTAACGCCAACTTTGCCAGATAGAATCATTTTAGAAGCGACATGTTTGGGCAAATGGCGCAAACGATCAGCGCTCGGACTACACATCCATAGCACGAGGGTATAAAGTCTCGTCCGACTAAAGTGAAAAAATCTTTATTTTTTTCATTTCAATCAAATAAGGGGGAAGACTGTGGACAAAAATATGTTTGAGCTAGGGTTGTCACAACGCAAAGCGACACTCGGCGCGGAATATGTCGAAAAAAATCTCGCTGCGGCTGATGCGTTGACACGAGAGTTCCAAGAAAACATGACCGCCTGGTGCTGGGGCTTTGGCTGGGGCGATGAGGCGATTGACGTAAAGACTCGCTCGATGATGAACTTGTCCATGATTGGTGCACTTGGAAAAATGCATGAGTGGGAACTGCACCTTCGTGGCGCGATTAAAAACGGCGTCACTTTCGAAGAAATCAGAGCAACCATTCACGTCATTGGCATTTATTGCGGTGTTCCACAGGCTTTGGAGTGCTTCCGAGTGGCGCGTGTTGTGCTCGAAGAGCACGATATGATTCCTTCTTAAGTTGCAGGGAGCGCATCGATGATTTTTGGCATCTATGAAGCGCTGTTAGATCGCGTAAATGATCTTCTCATGGGAGAAGATCAAACCCGCGATTTTATGGGACGAAGACTTCAGCGTCGGATGCGGGTTGAATTACCAAATCCCAACTCAGCACCGTTTGTTGATGAGCTAAAATCGCTCGACACTTCGGGTGATTCTCTCGAATGTGCAATTACACGTATCGTCGTGAACAACGCACATATTTGGCAATGGTGTCAGCGTCGTAGCTTAGATGATGGCGTCAATCAGGACTATCTCGATCGCAACGGTTGGTTCAACCTAGTCAGCCCTGAAGGGCCATTTGAATCCGCAGATTGTCGACTTTCCATATGCTATTGGGGACAAGGATTGCACTATCCCCGCCATACCCACGTTGCCGAAGAAATCTATTATGTTCTGGCCGGTTCTGCTGCATTCGAGCTTGATGGCCAAGCGCCACAAACCATTGGTGTCGGTGAGTTTATTGTGTCTAAATCAGGGCAGCCCAAATCCATCTCTATGGATAACGGTCCGCTGCTCGCGATTGTGCCGTGGCGTGGCTATGACTTAACCCAAAAGCCTGAAATGGTGGCATAAAGTGTCTGTGCCGGTCACGTCGTTCGGCCTTTTATCGCCGAGTGATCGGCCGAAAATATTGCTATTGGGTAGCTTGCCCAGCGTTCAATCCAAAGCGTCTGATTTTTATTACGCGCATCCGAAAAATGCATTCTGGCCAATCTTATTCTCAGCGGCTGAGCGACCGATGTCAGATGCTGTCGAGGAAAAATTGGCGCTGCTGGAGCAATTGAATATCGCGCTTTGGGATGTGGTGGCTGAAGCCGTGCGTCCTGGCAGCTTGGACAGTGCAATCAAGCCAGACAGTATTCGATTCAACCCAATTGATCTGTGGCTGCAGTCCACTCCGAGCGTCAAGGCGATTGGCTGCAATGGGGCGACTGCACATCGGCTGCTGCTCAAAGCTTTTGGCGACCAACTTGCAAATTACGATGTGGTTAAGCTTCCGTCGACTAGCCCCGCCCATGCATCGATGACATTTGAAGCCAAGCAACAGGCTTGGCTTCAGTTGATTCATCATGCCCTGTAATTAGGCCAGCACGTTGGCCCGTACTTTCACTTCGTCGCCAAATTCTCCGGCGAATTGATAGCCTTTTTCGAATACCAGAATCACGGTACTGCCCATATTAAATCGGCCCATTTCCTCGCCTTTGGCGAGGCGAATATCTGGGGTATCGTAGTCCTCGATTTTTCGGTTTTGCGCTGGGGTTAGTTTTTGTTGCCATACCGTATCGATTGCTCTGACGTTGACTGCGCCCACCAAAACCATACTGAACTTACCTTGGCTGCCCTCAAATTCTGCAACGACACGTTCGTTGCGAGCAAATAGCCCCTTCACGCTTTGCGCGGTTTTTGGCGACACGGAAAACAGCGTGCCGGGTATTCTTCGACAGCGCAATAATTTGCCATCCATCGGCATATGGATACGGTGATAATCGCGCGGCGAAAGATAGATGTTGAGATAGGAACCTTGTTCGTAGGGTTCGGACCAATCTAGCGAACCCAGTAAGGCCGTCAAACTATAGGTATGACCCTTGGCTTGAAGCAGAGTGTCGTCGTCAATCTGTCCGTGCGTGGCGATTTTGCCATCGACCGGTGAAACAACCTCAGCATCGCTCATCGGGCGTTTGCTCATGTCGAGCTCACGCGTAAAGAACGCATTGAAATGCTCATACTGCGCAAGGTCTTGTTCCTTGGCCTCGCTCATATTGACGTCGTATTTCTTGACGAACCAAGCAATGATGCGCGCAATCGAATGCAATGGCAGGCGAGTTGCCCAATAGACCAACTTGGTACTAAACAGGAGGAGTAACTGTTGCATTAACGCTCTCCTCGAAGGGCAAGGTAATCCTCTGCAATTTGCTGCGCATTGGTGGGATTACTGAAGACGGCTCTCACTTCACCCTCTGGTGAGATCAGATAAAGGGAGGTGGAATGATCCATGGTATAGGCGTCGTCGCTCAATGGTACTTTGGCGTAGACAGCCCCCATGGCGAGCGTGAGCTTGTCTAGATTGTCGTTGTCACTGGTGAAGCCTTCAAAGGCGGGATCAAAATATCCAAGGTAGCCATTGAGCTGTTCTGGCGTGTCATATTCTGGATCTATGGAAATAAAGGTGACGATCAGTTCTTTCTTCGCCTCGTCGCCGAGTACTTTGTGAATTTGCTTGGCAATGCCAAGCGTGGTCGGGCAGACATCTGGGCAGGAGGTGAAGCCCACATAGGCCAAGCGCCAGCTGCCCTTGAGCATTTCGGTTGTGCCTTTCTCGCCCGTGTGTTTGTACAGTTCGACCTCGGGGAGCACTTTGAGCCCAGCAGGCAGCGCGGTGCCCGCTTGCAGCTGAATGTCGCTGGCAACGGGTTGCACAGACATCATCTCCCGTCCGACATACAACCCAACAATTAGAGAGACGGATATTAAAAAAAACCGTAGGGTCCAACACAAGGTGCAAGGTTTCTTGGCCGTGTCGTTCATTGTTCACTCACTTAAAAAACTGGAGCGATTATAATCGACAATCGAATTCGGCACGGTATAGAACGTGACAGACAAACACGCCCTCAGTAAAGACACCGTAAATTTAGGCCAAGCAATCTTGGCGGGTGAGGATTACCTCAAGCAGTTCGACTTGAGTTATTTTCACGGCACAGACAATGCGCGCGACGAATCGGCATGGCTATGTATTCATGCGGTGGGGCTATCGCCAATTGAAGCGGTGGACTATGACTTGGTGCTGACAGCCGACGAATTAGCCAACATTCATATGCTCCTAGAAAAACGCGCACACACCAAGCAGCCTGCCGCCTATCTCACGGGGACAGCCTATTTTTGTGGCTTGCCATTTAAAGTAGACCCCCGTGTATTGATCCCGCGTTCACCCATTGGCGCACTGATTGTCGATGGGTTTAGTGACTGGTTTGATAAAGAACCTGCTAACGTGCTGGACCTTTGTACCGGCAGTGGTTGCATCGGGATTGCGTGTGCCTATGCCTTTGAGGCTGCCAATGTTGTGTTGAGCGATTATTCGGAAGACGCGCTTGAGGTTGCTGTGGAAAATATCGCAATGCATTCGCTAGCGCAGCGCGTGACGGCCGTGGCAAGCGATCTATTCGATCAACTTCCCGATCGTCAATTTGACTTAATCGTCACCAACCCGCCTTATGTCGATCAAGAGGATATGGAGGCGCTGACCGCCGAGTTTGAACATGAGCCCGAGATGGCTCTCGCGGCGGGAGACGACGGCTTATTACTGGTGCATCGCATCCTCAAAGAAGCGAAGCGATACCTTTTGCCGAATGGCGTTTTGGTGTGTGAAGTCGGCAATTCCGCCGACGCCCTTACAGCCGCTTACCCGGAGTTGCCATTTGAATGGTTACAATTTGGCGACGGTGTCGGCGGGGTGTTTGTACTGCGACACCACCAACTGCCTGACTGACATTACACTTACGGCAAGCCGAAAGGGCTTGCCAACTCAAAGGAAAAATCATGCGTTATTGGTTGATGAAATCAGAGCCCGACGTATTTGGCATCGATCATCTCAAAGCCGTGGGCACAGAGCCTTGGGATGGGGTCAGAAATTATCAGGCACGAAACATGATGCGCGACGATATGAAGGTTGGCGATCGAGTACTGTTCTATCATTCCAACACCGATGTGGCGGGTGTCGTGGGGTTGATGACGGTATCCAAAGAAGCCTATCCAGATCATACCGCTTGGGATCCTGAGTCGAAGTATTACGACCCCAAATCTTCACCGGAAAACCCGCGTTGGATGATGGTAGAAGTGTCTTATGAAAGACATCTAAGCCGCACCATTTCGCTGCATGAAATGCGCGAATGTGCCGAGCTGCAGGAAATGCCGTTGGTGCGCAAGGGAAACCGTTTGTCGATTATGCCGGTGACTGAAGCCGAATTTGAAACCATTCTGGGTATGGAATAAGCGTGGCGGATTTTATCCTCAAACCGGGTCGGGAAAAGTCGCTTAAGCGCAAGCATCCCTGGGTATTCGACGGTGCAATCGCAGAGCGGCGCGGGCGTTACAAAGCGGGTGATACGGTTAATCTGCTCGACAGCGATCGCCAATTTCTCGCCAAGGGAACTGTTTCACCAGAGTCCAGCATCTTGGTTCGTGTCTGGTCATTTGATCCCAATGAGCCGGTAGATCATGCCTTAATCAAGCGCCGCTTAGACATGGCCATTGCTGCACGTGAATCGTTTGACCCAAAGGCCGGACGACGTTTGGTGCATGGTGAGTCGGATGGGATGCCAAGTTTGGTGGTCGATCAATATGATCAAGTGATTGTTGTGCAATTCGGTGCAATGGCTGCAGAGCGCTGGCGCGAGACGGTTGTTGCGCATTTGGCCAAGCGTTTGAATCCCACTGCGATCTACGAGCGCTCTGATAGTGATGGTCGTCGATACGAGGGTTTAGAGCCTGAGACAGGCTTACTCCACGGCGGGCTACCAGATTCCGTTATCATTGAAGAAAATGGCGTGAAAATGCTGGTTGATGTGGCAGGTGGCCATAAGACTGGGGCATATTTAGATCAACGTGATAATCGACTATTCGTGCAACAGCACGCTAGGGCCAAACGCGTGTTGAATACCTTTTGTTATACCGATGGCTTTGGCTTACACGCGGCCAAGGGTGGGGCGACTGAGGTGGTGTCGGTCGATAGTTCGGCTTCTGCCTTAGAAATTGCACGCCACAATGTTTCACTCAATCCAGACTTGAACATTGGCAGCTTCAACTGGTGTGAGGCAGATGTGTTTGGTTTTTTGCGTGAGCAGGTGGATGGGGGCGAGCGCTACGACATGGTCATCCTAGACCCACCAAAGTTTGTGAAATCGGTCAAACACGTTGATCGCGCTGCGCGAGCCTATAAAGACATTGCCATGCTTGGTGCCAAGCTCCTAAACCCGGGCGGTATGCTCGTTAATTTCAGCTGTTCGTCTGCCATGTCTCTAGATTTGTTTCGCAAGGTCACGGCGTCTGCGTTTAGTGATGCCAATGTTGATGGTTGCCTGATCAAAACCTTACATGCGCCGCGCGATCATTGGGTGTCAATGGCGTTTCCAGAGGGAGATTACCTTAAGGGTTTTGTGACCGTTTCCCGATAGTCACCAATTCGGGGCAGATTTTTTTGTGTCGCCGCGCCGACTAACTAATGGTTTTGGGATTTAGAACGATACAAGAGTCATAAGTTTAACCATTTGACTCATTATGCGAAAAAACTCCGGCTTTACATTGGTCGAGTTGATGGTCGTCATCGCCATCATCGGTGTCCTTAGTGCAATAGCATATCCTGCATATCAAGATTACATCGCTCGCTCGCGTGTGACTGCCGCTATGGAGCAAACACATTGGATTCGTGCACTCATCGCTGAGGAGCACTTTCGAGTGGGTGAGTTGCCTTCGGTTGTCACGACATCGAGTAATCTTGATGTGCGCAATGCCTCAATTGGTTTACCGCCAAGACTACAGCTCGGTGATGATGATTTAGGCTATGAATCGGCATGGATCGGCGCGACCAGCAACTTTTCAAGCACAGAGACAGTGCCGGGCAGACGCTTTCCTCACTTTGGCATTCGCTTCCCGCCCAACAAAGTACCCAAACAAAATGGATGGGCCTACTTGGTGTGGACGCTTCGCGACAACGGCTCCACCGCGGTATGGTCGTGTGGCGACGACCCCTATACCAACATGGTGAAGGACTACTTGCCAGAGGGTTGCACCAACCGAAACGGCGAGTGAATTTCGGATTTTTGTGATGACAAACGAGGCTGCTGATGCAGCCTTTTGTTTTTTGTGCAGTGCACGAAAATGAAGTGACACATCACGAATTTTTTGTACAATCGTTGCCAACCAAATAATGAGATTAAGTCATGCCTTATGCTTCTCCGGTGCAAGATGCCGAGTTTTGTTTGAATCATTTGTTGGCGCAGCGCGATGATGTGGATCAAGAGACATCGAGTGCAATTTTGCTCGAAGCCGCCAAAATTGCCGACAACTTGCTGGCACCGTATAACGCCTCTGGTGATCATGCGCATTCGTCTTTGGATAATCAGGGCAACGTCACCACGCCAGCTGGATTCAAGGAAGGCTATCAAGCCATGATCGAAGGTGGCTGGGTTGGCTTGACCGCCTCAGAAGCGTATCAAGGCATGGGTCTGCCACAGCGCGTGGGCGCGGCAGTATCTGAGTTTTGGCAGGGCAGTAATATGTCGTTTGCGTTGTGTCCGCTACTGACGCAAGGCCTCATTCAAGCCCTGACACTCGCTGGTTCTGAAGCACAAAAGCAAACTTATCTCACCAAGTTAAGTACCGGCGAATGGTCGGGCACTATGAACCTCACAGAGCCACAAGCGGGCACTGATTTGGCAGCAATTCGCACAGTGGCAACGCCGTGTGACGATGGCTCGGGCTTATATCGTTTAAAAGGTCAGAAAATCTATATCACCTACGGTGAGCACGATATGGCAGAGAATATTGTGCACTTGGTGCTGGCCAGAACCCCTGATGCACCGCCAGGGTTAAAAGGTATTTCGGTCTTTGTCGTGCCTAAATTTCTCGTCAATGCAGACGGTTCGCTCGGTGAGCGCAACGATGTTCGCTGTGTCTCGATTGAGAAAAAAATGGGTATCAAAGCCAGTCCGACAGCCGTGTTGTCTTATGGTGAAAGCGAGGGTGCACTCGGTGAATTGGTCGGCGATTTAGGTCGCGGACTAGAGTATATGTTCATTATGATGAACGAAGCGCGCTTTCACGTGGGCTTGCAAGGGTTGGCCATCTCTGAGGCGGCTCGACAGCATGCACTTGCCTATGCGCATGATCGCTTACAAGGGACGCCCATTGCCCGCGAGCCCGGCACACCGATTATTGGTCACGGTGACGTTAAACGCTTATTGATGATCATGCGTGCCTCTACTGAGTCGATGCGAGCCCTCGGTCTTTATACCGCCGACCAAATGGATCTTGCACATGCCGGTCAAGGCGATCAAGCACGTGTTGAGTTGATGATTCCAATCGTCAAAGGTTGGTTCACGGAAATGTCACAGGAAATCACTCGCCACGGCGTGCAGGTGTTCGGTGGCATGGGCTTTATTGAGGAAACCGGTGCCGCACAATTTATGCGCGATGCCAGAATTCTCACCATCTACGAAGGCACCACCGCGATTCAAGCCAACGATTTAATTTTCCGCAAAACGCTGCGCGACAATGGTTCAGCAGTCAAACGTTTGATTGCCGATATTCGTGCCGATGCCAGAGTGAGTGCTTTGGATTGCAAAAAGCTGGCCTCTGCATGCAGTGAAGTTGAAGGGGCACTCTCAGCATTGTTGCGCACTGAAGACAAAGCGGCAGTGTCAGCACTGGGCACCGATTGGATTATGGCGCTGGGTTATCTTTGCGGGGGCTGGATGTGTGCGGTTTCGAAGTCAGTCGCTCAGCAAAAGGTTGATCAATTGGGTACTGAGTTTGTAGCACGTAAACAAACCGCTTGCGCCGTGTATTTTGATCATCTATTACCGCGTATCAAAGCGCACACCACGACCATTGGCCTTGGTGGTAACAGTGTATTGTCTGTTGAGGACGCGTTGGTCTAAGTTAGACCAACGATTGAAATATCGATATTGGGCAGCAATTAACTGCCCAATTTCTTGGCCACCCAACCGTGAAAGTGATGCGTGGTGGTGTCCATGGCGGGCGACATTATCCCCCCATCAAATCCGGGCGAGCTACGTCCAACCTGCATGCGCTCGACAGCGAAAACATCTTCCAAAAAGACATTGGCCCAGCCATCTGCAATTTCTTTGCGGCGGCCTTGGTAGGTGTCGTCATTGGCGCCCTCGGGCAGGGTGTAAATGCGTACATTTTCTTCAGAGCGGTCGTAGCTCAGCGGGCGAATCAGCATGACAAAGAAGTGATCCGCGTGTACCCCGAGCAGCACATTGGGGTAGAGCACTGGATATTCCGCAATGTGAAATTTGTCTTCTGGCCAGTTTTGGTTGGTCGGCAACGAGGCAGATTTGCTTTTTTGTTTGTAGCACAGGCTACCTTGGCCATGCATATGGTCCACCGGCTCAATGATGTAGTGCTGCTTGAGCGGGGAAGTGCGATTGAGCTCTGGGTGCACGGTTGGCAGATGATAGCTTTCGAGGTAATTCTCGACGGCGAGCTTCCAATTGCTGTTGACGTTCAGCTGGTTTTTGCCATTTTCGGCCAACACATAAGCGTTAACGCCTTCTCCGCCCAAATACTCGCGCCAACGATTTTCAAGTGGCGCAATGTAATCTTCAAACGACTCGGCTTGACCGTCGAGATTGATAAACACGATATCTTGCCAAACGTAAGCGCGAACCTTAGACAGATTGGCGTTCTCGTTGGCAAAGCATGGGTGTGTATGTACCCCGGTTCCGCCGATATTGGGCGTAATTTCTAGTTCACCACTCAGCGAGTAGCTCCAGCCATGATAGGGGCAGCGGATATGCTTTTTGACTTCGCCGGGCTCGTCCATCAAGGTCATACCACGGTGGCGACAGACGTTGTGGAATACTTCAATACCGCCGGTTGAGTTCTTAACCACCAACAGCGGGAGCCCCATAAAATCAATCGGCATTGCAAACTGGTCTTTGGGAAGATCGGTCTTAAAGCACAAACCGGCCCAAGTGGTGGCAAACACCTTATCTCGGTCGGCCTTAAACGCTTCTTCGCTGGTGTAGCAGTGATTGGGTAGGCCTCGCGCACTTTCAATCGGTGCGGTGGCGAGTGCGAGCTCTTGTGAATTCAGCATAGTTAGGATCATCTTACTGATTGGATGGGTGCACGTTAATTTGCTGCTTTAGCGAATGCCTGCACCGATGCGTCAGCGTAATGTCGTTTTTTGAATAGTGGTCGCGATGGTGTAATTTTGCGGAAATATTCGACGGTTTTTAAGTGCTGGTGTTCGAGTGTGTCGCTATTGTTAAGAGTGAATTTGCACGGAGCCAAATAAAAATGGCGAACAAAATGTTCGCCATGGTCTTTATTTTAAAGACAAATATGGTATCTTTGTTATTACGAGTGCAGTAGAACTCCACATGTTATTGCACTCTGTTTCTACGACGTTTGCCATTGTCGTTCGGCCCGGGGTGAAACCGGGCTTTTTTTTGCCCTGTATTTCTTGCCCTGCCAGTGGAGTTCGTTTCTCTCCATCCCATCCATCTTATCGGCCTCTGTTCAGACTCTTTAGCGAGATGTTAGCTTTGAGGGCCTGGTGTTTTGTAGGTGAGTTATCGGAACGCACGGTTTTTGTAGCGCAGTTGTCCAAGTGAGTCGGTTTGATCGGTGACATGCTCCGCAATTAAGTGAAGCACTTTGTCATGGCGCTGCATTTTGCCGCGCACCTCAATAAGCTTGGCGCCCAGTAAAATGCGTCGCTGCTTTTCGAGTAACTTTGGCCAGACCACGATATTGGCATGACCAGTTTCATCCTCTAGGGTCATAAACATTACGCCAGCAGCGCTGCCGGGGCGTTGGCGGGTTTTGATTAGTCCCATCAACCGTGCGCGGCCATTATTTGCAACGCGTGCTTTCCACTCAGCAACGGTCAATACACCACGCTGAATTAGCGATTCGCGCATCAGCGCCAAGGGATGGTGTTCAAGGCTATAACCTACGCTTTGATAATCGGCCACCAAATTATCCGCTGCGCTCGGCGCTGGAATGTGCTCGACGCCACTGTGGTCACTTTCTTCCAGTGGGTGGCTAGAAAGCCCCATCAGCGTCCAGTGGGTTTGATGCCGATTGGGGGAGAGTGCTCGAAAGGCATTGGCGCGATTGAGTTGCTGCTGCGCCTTGCGATTAATGCCGATGTACTCAACGAATGCCGCTAGGGACTTGGGCGCTTGTTTGCGCCGTTGTAATAGGGGCTGTATATCGGCATAACTTAGACCATTAACACTGCAAAGCCCAGCCCTCAGGGCTACATCACGATAGCGGCCAGACGTGCCCGGCTCTAGGCTGTATTCCCATTCGCTATTGAGCACGCAGACAGGGCGGACTTCTTTGTTGTGACGTATCAAGTCTTGAATGAGATCATCAGCGCTGTAAAACCCCATCGGCAAGCTATTGAGTAGCGCGCAGCAAAACTCCACCGGATAGTGACATTTTAGATAGGCTGAGCTGTAAGTGAGCAGCGCAAAGCTGATGGCATGGGACTCTGGAAACCCATACGCGCCAAAGCCTTTGATTTGATTAAAAATCGATTCGGCAAACTCCTCGCTATAGCC
This sequence comes from Gammaproteobacteria bacterium, assembly GCA_013373515.1. GTDB lineage: Bacteria > Pseudomonadota > Gammaproteobacteria > JABXHR01 > JABXHR01 > JABXHR01. The sequence goes on from JABXHR010000220.1 coordinate 15,129, forward strand.
GCGCTCGCTCATGCCCAGATAGAGTCTTTGCTGAAACTGCTCCAAATCGCCACGGCGACCCCAAGCGGCCATTGCTCGGCGCAGTTGGTCGGCCTCGCCGGGGCTAAAGCCCGCTGCCACCATGGCGATCTGCATCACTTGCTCCTGAAACACCGGTACGCCTAGCGTGCGTTCCAGCACAGCTTTGAGGTCATTGGAGGGATAGACCACGGGTTCTGTGCCCTCGCGCCGCCGCAGATAGGGGTTGACCATGCCGCCTTGAATCGGCCCTGGTCGTACGATGGCCACTTCGATGGCGAGGTCATAAAAACAAGCCGGTTTGAGCCGTGGCAGCATATTGAGCTGGGCACGAGACTCCACCTGAAACACGCCAATAGCATCGGCGTTTTGCAGCATGGTGTAGGTATCGCCATCCTCGGCGGGCAGGGTGGAGGGTGTCAGCTCAATGCGATGCCACGCTTTGATTAAGTCGAAACTGCGGCGTAGCGCACTGAGCATGCCCAGCGCGAGCACATCAACCTTCAGCAGCCCCAATGATTCTAGGTCGTCCTTATCCCATTGAATCACGGTGCGGTCGGGCATGGCGGCATTTTCAATGGGTACCAAGGTATGTAGCGGATCTTCGGCAATCACAAAGCCGCCCACATGCTGCGACAGAT
>JABXHR010000031.1 GCA_013373515.1 Gammaproteobacteria bacterium
GCCAATCGAGCCGCTCATTCTAACAATCATTAAAACTGGCGGTCAAGCACTTTCTGAAAAATAATTTATTTTGGAGAAAGTGGGCAGCGAGTGCGTCGCTGAAGAGGTGAATTCTACGCACATCCCGGGATTGTGCAAGCACTATTTTCATTTTTCTTTAAGGCTTTTAGTGCGCTCCCATAAAATCAAGCACTTAAGTGAGACAAATAGAGGCATCCCATTCTGACGACTTGGTTCACACACGCTAGCGACCATCAGGCCCTTCCACTTACTGGCGCATTTCTGAACCGATAAAGCAGCATTAAACCGTTAAACGCAAATGTTAACTAATACGCCAAGACGTCGACATTAGCGTTCTAAATATCAATGGTCGCTTAGAAAGCCGCAACAACATCCAACCGACGCTCATCGTCGTGAATGCGTATGCGACTTGTTCGCACACACACATATATATGTATCGACAATGTATTCGCTATGGAGGATGACTCATGCGATTGATACAGTCCATCGGTGCTGGCCTACCTACTGATTCGATGCTAGCCACAATCCGGCAAATATTTATGAGCGTTATCGGCGATGGCGTCACTCCACACGACAAGCAGAGAACCAATCGCCGCTTCACCAAACGACCACATAGGATTGGGGACATCTAACATGCGCCCCGATTCATTACCCACATGGTTTCCACCAAATTTCCCATGCGGCTGATCTTATGGAGCCGACAGCTAATTCGCCCTCAAGCTTAAACATTACTGCATAGATAGCTCTATTTATCATTACTTTACAATGCAAACCGTGGATTCCTCTTAGATATGTGGTACTTTTAATGATTATCTTAAGTAGATGAAGAGGTAAGGCGTGGCTCGTTTTGCGAAAAAACGCTCCGGATTCAGACGTGTTTTCACCGCTGGCGGTAGCAAGCACACCCATGCGGTTTATGTTTCGACCAAGCGGCAACCCAGCAAGCGCAAGTACATCGCATCATTGGCAGTTCTCGGACTTCTGGCTTATGGCGGCGTTAGCCTTCTAGGCGACAGTGACGCACTAATCACCGACCTTTCAACTAGCCCGATCAAAATCATTTCAAGCGATAATTTTGGCGCAATCGATTTTAGTGCCGACTTTCCGGCAGAAGGCGCAGCACCCACTGATCCAATTGCGTTGCTCGACCTTATACCTGTTGGTCCAGTCCAAGTCTCCGTCGACAAAGGCGACACCTTCTACAACATCGCAAGACGCAACGGCCTTAGCGCCAATCAAATTGGCAACATCCTAAACGACAAAAACGCCGAGCGAATGTTGAAGCGAGTTCGAGAGGGAGATACCTTTGAGTTTCTCATTAGTCCGCTTGGTGACATTGAACAGATCCGTTTTCAGCCGTCTGTAGAGCAACGTTTAGAGATTGCCGTTCTGCAAGACGGCAGCATTGATGTTGATTACACCAAAATTGAGCTTGAGCGCCGAGTGCTATATGCCAGCGCAAAACTTGCAGACGGATCGATATATACGTCGGCAAAGCAAGCGGGGCTGAGCTCGAGAGTTGTGTCAAACATGGCGCGCGTATTTAGATACGATATCGACTTCACTTCAGACATTGCAGCGGGCGATGAATTCGCAGTCGTTTATGAAGGCTACTTTGACGATAAAGGTTCGCTGGTACGAAGCGGTGACATCTTGGCTGCCGAGTACGTTAATCGTGGCAAGACTTACGATGCCTACTTATATGAGTCATCAAACGCAGTTGAGTACTACAGCGGCTCAGGCCGTCGCCTGAAGAAATCATTTATGCGCAACCCTGTGGATAGTGTGCGCATTACCTCGCGTTTTAACCCAGGTCGAAAGCACCCGGTACTCCACAAGATTCGTGCACACAAGGGCGTTGACTATGGCGCACCTCGAGGCACACCGATTTATGCCACTGCCAGCGGAAAAATTTCATTCAAAGGTCGTCAGCGTGGTTATGGCAACGTCGTGAAAATTTCACATGCTAACGGTTATGTGACGCTTTATGCGCATATGCACAAGTTCGGCAAGATAAATGTCGGCGATGTGGTTCGCCAAGGAAAGCTAATTGGTTACGTCGGCTCCACGGGACTAGCAACAGGACCGCATCTACATTACGAGACAATCAAGAACGGCAAGCACATTGACCCGCTCAAGCTAACGTCACTGGGCAACGACAAACTAAGCGGAAATTCACTGAATCGCTTCAAGAGCGGTACAAGTGATTACCGCCGCCTACTTGCAAAAGCAAAATCAGAGCCGGCGAAGATCGCATCCAACTGACACAAAAAAGCCCTCACTCAGAGGGCTTTTTCAATTGCGTTGGAGGCCAGTCGCTAGACGGAGAAGCTAGAACCACACCCACACGTCGTCGTTGCATTCGGGTTGCGAATGACAAATTGCGCACCTTCCAAACCCTCCGAATAATCGATCTCAGCACCTTCTAAGTACTGAATGCTCATGGGGTCAATTAACAAGCTGACGCCATCGGTCACCACCAAACTGTCACCATCTTGTAGCTCTTCGTCAAAGGTAAAGCCATACTGAAATCCAGAGCAACCGCCGCCAGAGATAAACACTCTGAGCTTTAAGTTCGAGTTTTGCTCTTCATCGATCAGCTCTTGAACTTTCTTCGCCGCTGCCGAGGTGAAAATCAGTGGGTCAACGGCATTGGGGTCATAGGTTTCGACTTGAGACATCTGGTATACCTTTAATGTTTACCAATTTAGTATGGATTCGTTCGTCAAACAAAACAAGGGGTCAAGCCCCCTTTTTAGACGAATTACATACCAAAATATTACGGCATTAAGCCTACCAGACTTAACCCCTCGGCCTCATTGAAGCCAAAGCGAATATTCATACATTGGATTGCCTGGCCAGCCGCCCCTTTGATGAGGTTGTCTTCGACGGCCAATATCACCACTGTGTCACCGCCTTGTGGACGATGTACTGCCAAGCGGCAGACATTAGACCCTCGAACTGTACGCGTCGCTGGACTTGAGCCCGCCGGCATCACATCGACAAAAATCTCATCCTTGTAGCGCGCTTCAAATAATGCCTGCAAATCGCACTCGGCCGTTAACGTGGCATACAGCGTTGCCTGAATCCCTCGAATCATGGGCGTCAAATGTGGCACGAAAGTAATGCCGACCTCTGTACCAGCGAAATCACCCAAGCCCTGCTTAATTTCTGGAAGGTGCCTATGGCCCGATACCGCGTACGCGTGAATACTGTCTGCTGACTCGCACAACAAACTGCCTACTGCCGCCTTGCGCCCTGCACCACTCACACCAGACTTACAGTCGGCGATCAGCGATGCGGCGTTGATAACCCCCGCCTCAAGCAGCGGTGCAAAACCCAATTGCACGGACGTGGGATAGCAACCAGGACACGCGATGAGATCGGCAGATGTGATTTTTGCTCGATTGCGCTCTGGCAACCCATAAACTGCCTGCGGAATTAAGTGAGCAGATGCATGCTCAACGCCGTACCATTTTTCCCAAGTTGCCTGATCTCTGATTCGAAAATCCGCACTCAAATCAATCACCTTCACGCCCCGGGCAAGCAATGCCTCTGCGTGGTGCATCGCGGTGGCGTGCGGAGTTGCATAAAACACAACGTCACAATTGGCAGCCAATTCATCGGGGTTTACGTCACTAAACACTAGATCGCAAACACCACGCAACGACGGGAACAAATCAGACACTTGGCGACCTGCTTCGGCTCGCGAGGTCACAACAGAGACCTTGGCGTTGGGATGCGTACTCAACATCCGTAGCAGCTCGACACCGGTATAACCCGTCGCCCCCACAATTCCAACTCTAATCACAATCGCCTCTCAAACATTTGCCAATTCTTTTGTGTGTAAACCGCACAATCCGACTTATTTTTACAGTCTGCACAGACACCAACCGCTATGATAAAGCGTTTGATTTTCCAAGTGTAACCAACATGCCCAAATATGTTCCCGTCCTATTGATTGCGATGATTGCAGGCTTTGTGTCCTATGTCGCTCTCGCGCCCAAAGGCGAGGCTGCTGCCAACTTTACGGTTCAAACCCTAGACGCCCAAACCTTTGAGCTAGATGCACAGCGCGGCAAACCCGTTTTGGTGAGCTTTTGGGCCACAACATGCTCAACCTGTATCGAGGAAATACCGCATTTAATGGAGCTTCAGGCTGCCTACGGCGATAAAGGGCTCCAATTACTGGGCGTTGCGATGAGCTATGACGACATCGACGACGTGAAAACCTTGGTCGGTGCTCGTGAGCTGAACTACACCATTATTCATGACGAGGCGGGCGAAATCGCCTCCAAACTTGGGCCAGTCAGAGCGACACCGTTAACCCTATTGATCGACCCTAACGGTCGCATCGTGATGCGCAATCTCGGCTATCTAAAACTGGATGAGCTCAAACAGCAGATTGAGAGCTACCTGTCATGATTTGGATCAAAGCGCTGCACATTATGTCGATGGTGACTTGGTTTGCTGCGTTGTTTTATCTGCCGAGGCTCTTCGTCTACCACGCGATGACCGAAGATACACTAGGGCATGAGCGATTTTGCGTCATGGAGCGAAAGCTCTATGTAATGATGAATATCGGCATGATGGCCACTTGGACCTTCGGGCTTTGGCTCATTTATCTATACGGGTGGGAATGGTTGAAATCTTCGGCATGGCTCCACGCCAAGCTGACCATCGTACTGGCACTCACTGGGTATCATCTATACTGCAAAAAGATTGTTCACACATTCAAAGCGGGACACAACACGCGATCCCATGTTTGGTATCGCGTGTTCAATGAGGTGCCCGTCTTGGCACTTGTGGGCATAATCATTTTGGCGGTGGTTAAGCCCTTCTAGAGCGGCCCGGCACCCCGCGACGTCGGCGTGATGGGTGCCTTGCCATCTTCACACCCACCAACGGCGCGAGCTCCTTTAACGCTCGGCGGTACACATCGCGCTTAAAGTAGATCACTTCGCGACTTGGCTGCCAGTAATCAACCCATTCGAACTGGTCGAACTCAGGGTGATTGGTCGCCGAAAAATCAACATCAGACTCATCGCCGACGAATCGGAGCAAGAACCAGATCTGCTTCTGGCCAATGCACAGGGGCTTTTGTTCTTTACGAACATATTTCTTGGGCAAATCGTAATGCAGCCAACGTCGAGTACATCCGACGACATCGACGTGTTCGGGGAGCAATCCTGTCTCCTCGCGCAGCTCTCTGTACATCGCCTCCTCCGGCGTTTCAGCTGCATCTACACCACCTTGCGGGAACTGCCAAGCGTTCTGGCCAATTCGTTTGGCCCAAAAGACCTTACGGTCTTGATTCGTCAAGATGATGCCAACGTTTGCCCGGTATCCGTTTTGATCAATCATGGAAACCGAACCAAATAAAGTTAATGGTCTTAGTCTGGCTTACGAATGAAGGTCGGGCAACTAAAAAACTTCAGGAAAGTCATTTTTTTACATATCCCGACCCGAGCTGGCGACTAGGCCGGAATTGGGCGAAAATGACGACACAAACCCATAAGAGTAAACCACATGCCCGAGTCCACGGTTTGGACTGCCAGACGCAGCACAGACGCTTACCGCCCCACCAGCTTTAACGCCGGTGGCGCCAATGCCCACTATCAACGCGATCGAGCTAGATTAATTCACAGCGCAGCCTTTCGCAGCTTGCAAAGCAAAACCCAAGTACTCGGTTTAGGCGAAAGTGACTACTACCGGACCCGGCTAACCCACTCACTTGAAGTCGCACAAATTGGCAGCGGCATTGTCGAGCACCTGCGCGTCGAAGCTGAATCCGATTGGGCACAGTGGCTCCCGTCGACATCGCTTATCGAGTCCGTTTGCTTGGGGCACGATCTAGGGCATCCGCCATTTGGACACGGCGGCGAAGTCGCGCTGAACTATGTGATGCGAGAAAGCGGCGGCTTCGAAGGCAATGGGCAAACCTTACGGATCATGACTCGACTTGGGGAGTTTTCTCCAGATTGCGGCCTAGACCCGACCCGCAGGGCATGCTTGGGCGTCTTGAAGTATCCCGTGACATACAGCGAAGTTGTCAATTACGGACAGAACGACGCCAATCCACTCGACCTATCAGCCTGGCATCCACCCAAGTGCGTTTACGACACTGAAGCTGATGTGCTCGACTGGATTTTTGAACCTTTCACAGCCAATGATCGAACATTGTTTAGCAGCATTGAACATCACCCAGCTCGCCACAGCCGTACCAAATTCAAATCATTCGACGCATCGATCATGGAAGTTGCAGATGACATTGCTTATGGCGTGCACGACCTAGAAGATGCCGTCGCGCTGGGCCTGGTGTCGCGCGAGCACTTACGCGCGTTTATCGATTCACATCGAGACGAGCTTGCTGAGACATCTTTGCTGAAAAAAGTTGACTTGTACTTTGACCGTCTATTTAGCCCAGTTCCGCATGAAAGAAAGCACGCCATCAGCAATCTGGTGGGCTATTTGGTGCGCCATATCAGGGTCGTGCGCAATGATGCCTTCGAGCATCCGCTACTGGCTTACAACATCCAAATCGACGCACCCGCATCCCACCTTCTCAACCGACTAAAGGGCTACGTCTTCGAGGAGGTCATTCGACGCCCCGAAGTGCAGACGCTGCGCTATCGCGGACAACAGAGCATTATCCAACTCTGGGATATCCTATGCGCCAACCAAGACAGTCTACTGCCGCGTACCGTTAAACAACAGATGGATGTATCGCCATATCCGATGAGAGTGATGTGTGACTACATGTCAGCGCTGACTGATACCTCTGCGACCAAGCTCTACCACAGACTTTGTAGCCCAGGCATGGGATCGATATTTGAGCCGATTTAGGCTTCATTATTGACTGCGTGGCCAAACAGCGGGTGAAACTAACCCAGCCTCGCAAACTCAAATGCATCGCATCAACACATCAAAGTCCGATACTACCTTGCACAGTACCGGGCTCCTCACCGACTAACTAGACGTGGTTGTCGAACACTAATTTCCTGCAGCCTTCAAACCGTCTTCTCCACGACTTTCGAGTAGCTTCGTCAGCCAATCTGGATCCATCTCTGGCACACTCGATAGCAACAAGTCGGTGTACGGATCATGCGGCGGTCTGAACATCTCATCTTTCGGCCCTTGCTCAACAACTCGACCGTACTGCATAACAACAACATGATCTGCGATTGAGCGCACGGTAGCTAAGTCGTGAGTGATGAACATATACGCCAAATCCAGCTCGCTTTGCAGCCTATCGAGCAAGCGCAGTATTCCCTCTGCGACGAGCTGATCCAGTGCACTGGTCACCTCATCGCAAATAATAAATTCTGGCTTTGCCGCCAGAGCTCGGGCGATACCAATACGCTGCTTTTGCCCACCGGATAATTCAGATGGCAAGCGTCGGTAGTAGGTATCAGGCTCCAATTCAATCATGTCTAGAAGCTCATTGACCCGGCGACGCAACTGACTACCACTCAGACCTTCATAGAATTCTGCTGGACGGCCTATGATCTCACCAATCGTCTGCTTGGGGTTGAGCGCGGTATCGGCCATCTGATAGATCATTTGCACATTTCGCAGCTGTTCTTTACTGCGATCTGTGTGGCGTGGTGGCAAGGGCTCACCATTAAATTCTATGGTGCCTGCGCTTGGCGGTAAAAGACCGGTAATCACACGTGCGGTGGTTGATTTGCCTGAACCCGACTCTCCAACTACTGCCACCGTCCGGCCACGATGAAGATCAAATGAAACGTCATGCAAAATGTTGATTTGACCATCATAGGACGCGTCAATGTTCTTAACAGACACCACCGGTGTATCCGAAGCGGCAGGCGCAGGTTTTTGCTCGCGCTTGAACTCACGCACAGACCAAAGCGACTTAGTGTAATCGTCTTTTGGACTGTCTAACATCGTTTGCGTATCAGCCTCTTCAACCTCGTTGCCCTTGAGCAACACTTTGATGGTGTCGGCCATTTGCGCAACGACGGCCAAGTCGTGCGTGATATAGATTGCAGCAGTATCGAATTGCTCAACAATATTACGAATTGCGGCCAACACTTCAATCTGTGTCGTGACATCAAGCGCGGTAGTCGGTTCATCGAATATGATCAAATCAGGACGGCAGGCCATGGCCATCGCAGTCATCGCACGTTGCAGCTGGCCTCCTGAGACCTGATGAGGATATCGAAAGCCAATCTCATCAGGGTTTGGCAATTGCAACTTGCGATACAATTCTTTGGCATCCGCTTCATTCTCTAGGCGAGTCCCAAGGGAATGCTGCAAAGGTGACTCGGTATGCTGGTCGATAATACGATGAGAGGGGTTAAAAGATGCAGCAGCAGACTGTGCGACATAGGCAATACGAGCGCCGCGCAGCTTACGCAACTGTGGCTTCGGCATATTGCTTAGCTCCATGCCATCAAATTCGACCGTTCCGCCTGAAATTCGGCAACCGTCTCGTGTGAACCCCATCGCCGCCAAACCGATCGTTGATTTACCGGCGCCAGATTCACCGATAAGCCCCAAAACCTCACCCTTATGCAGAGTGATGTCTACACCATGGACGATCTCATCCCAGCGATTGACATCTGTATTCGCCTCAATACGCAGGTCTCGGATCTTCAGTAATACTTCTTTTTTATCATTCATGCTTTTCTCCTAGACCTTCAATCCCGAGGAGCGATACAACATCCAATCCACCACAAAGTTAACCGAAACGGTCAGCAAGGCAATCGCAGCGGCTGGAATCAATGGAATGTACTCGCCGTACGATATCAGCGTTGCATTCTCACGTACCATAGAGCCCCAATCGGCTGTTGGCGGCTGAATACCTAAGCCCAAGAACGACAGGCCTGCGACCAGAAGAAAGACGAAGCAAAAGCGCAGTCCAAATTCGGCAATCAAAGGGGCGAGTGCATTGGGCAGTATTTCCTTGCGCATCAAATACCAAGTGCTTTCACCCCGCAGCCTCGCCGCTTCGATGTAATCCATCACCACAATGTTGCCCGCCACAGAGCGTGTTAGGCGGAAAATGAGCGGTGTATAGATAAACGCGATGACCAAGATCAAGCTGAGAGTAGAAGTCCCGAAAATACTCAGGAGCAACAGTGCAAAAATAAGCGAAGGAATGGCCATGACCGTGTCGACCATCCGACCTAGCAGCTGATCCACCCAGCCACCGCGTATAGCCGCAAAAAGCCCCAACGACGTGCCCATTAAGAATGCTAGACAAGTGGTGGCAATCGAAAGTCCCACGGTGTTTCTGGCACCATAGATCAATCGACTGAACATATCACGACCCAATTGATCTCCACCCAATATCATTTTGTCGTCAGCGAGTGCATAGCTCGATCCGACAATTTCGCTCTCGCCATAGGGCGCGATCTGGGGCGCAAATAGAGCGGCAATACTGTAAAGAAGGATGACGAGCATACCGAAGGCTGCCGTTAAAGGCGCTGTCTGCAAAGCCTTCTTAGCCTCGCCACGCAACAACACAATCAATAGCGCTCTGAAAAAATATGCGGCAACGGAAGAGCCAATCACAATTCCAATCAATCGGGCGACAACGATCGCACCCGACTCACCCGAATAGAGCGTCACGATGGCGGTAATGGCTAAAATGACCGCCGACGGCACAAACATGCTATTGCGACGATACAGGTAGGCCAGCACAGAAATCACCAAAAGTGCGGCCAGTAGACTTAAAGAAAATGTTGTCATTATGGCATCCTTACTTTCTATGTCTCAGGCGAGGATTACTCACAATCGCGCCAACATCAGCGGCCAAATTGAGCAATATGTACGTGGCCGCAAAAATCAAACAGCACGCTTGTACCACCGGAAAATCACGCTTGGTGACACTGTCCACTAACAGCTGGCCAATGCCGGGATACACAAACACGACCTCAACCAAAACGACCCCAGTAATGAGATAAGCTAGGTTAAGTGCCACCACGTTAATGATCGGCGCCCATGCGTTGGGAAGCGCGTGTTTAACAATGACCTTGTATTGCGGAACACCCTTGAGACGTGCCATTTCGATGTAAGGTGACGCTAGTAAATTGATGATTGCTGCACGAGTCATGCGCATCATGTGCGCTGTTACGACCAATACCATTGTCATCGCAGGCAAGAAGAGCCTATTCAAACGCTCAGTAAACGCCATGTCTGGCGTCACATTCGAAAGCGCAGGAAACCAAGGATTCTTGATCGCTAGAAATAAAATCAAGATATAACCAACAAAGAACTCTGGTGACGAGATTGCAGTCAATGTTCCAACGTTGGTGGCGCGATCGAACCATGAGTTGCGATAGAGGGCAGCCGCGATACCTAGAAACATTGCCAATGGAACAGCGATCGCTGCTGCGTAGAGCGCGAGAAATAACGTATTAGAGAAGCGCGGCCCAATCAATGATGCCACGTCCTTTTTGCTGGCCAGCGACTGACCAAAATCACCCTGAAATACGCCGCCAAGCCATGCCAAGTATCTCTCCGGAGGGGATCGATCCAATCCCAGCTGAGCGCGAAGTTCTCTAACAGTCTCCTCTGTTGCGCCTTGGCCTAACACGGCCTGCGCTAAATCCCCAGGCAGCAGCTCAACGGCGCCGAAAATGATAATGGATACTGCCAAGAGCGTCACTAAGCCAAATCCGAGTCGTTTAACGACGATGGCAACAAGATCGTTCAAGACGTACTCCTTTTTATTGATGTAATGACCGGAGCGACTGCCCCAGAGCGGAGAGAAGCCTAGACAGAGTGCCTAGGCTGAGTTCATGGCTGCTTGATTAAGCAAACCACCAGCGATGCGCTGCACGGGCGCCGTCGTTTTCCCAAGAAGAGGCGACGCTTGGGCCATGCATGACGTTCTTGCGACGAGCACAAACGAAGTTTACGAATGCAGGGATGATCGTACCGCCGTCGTCCTTACAGAGCATTTGCGCTTCATGGTACATTTCTGACCGTTTTGCCTCATCCAGCTCTGCACGCGCTGCAACCAACAACTCATTGAAACGAGGGTTTTTCCAGTGCGATTCGTTCCATGCGGCGTCCGCAGCATATGCCAATGACAACATGTTATCCGGTGTTGGGCGTGCACCCCACTTAACGAAACAGAACGGCTTCTGAAGCCAAACGTTTGACCAGTATCCATCGCTCGGTTCACGAACCACGTTGATATCAATACCGGACGCCTTTGCACTCTCTGAGAATAAGACGCACATATCGACTGCGCCGGGATAAACCGAATCAGTCGCTGATAGATTGACAGAGAGCTTATCCATTCCCGCCTTCTTGAGGTGGAATTTCGCCTGATCGGGATCGTAAGGACGTTGTTCTAGCTCTGCGTAATAGGGCATGTTTGGTGAGACGTGAACGTCGTTGCCGACAGTGCCAGTGCCGAACATGATCTTGTCTATAATTTCTTGGCGGTTAATGGAATACTTCAGCGCCAATCGGACGTCGACATTGTCGAACGGTGCTTGGTCACAGAACATCGGCAAAGTGATTGCAGAACCTGATGGCGTGTTATCAATCGCAATGTCAGGATTGCGTTGCAGCAATGCCAGTGTTTTCAGGTCTGTTGAGGTGATTGAGTCAACGTCACCAGTCATCAGTGCTGTTTGACGAGCATTCGGATCATTAATCACAGTGAAACGCACTTCATCGAAGTAAGCGCCTTCGCGGTGCCAGCCATCGTGACGTGTTAGTTCAGTTGATACGCCCGCTTCGTGATTTACGATTTTGTAAGGGCCACAACCAATGCCGCTTTCCCAATCAACACCGCCACCGTCTTTGGCCGGCAAAATAGTGAGGTGGTAATCCGTCATCAACCATGGGAAATCCGCTACGCCAGAGCTGAGATCGACAACAACCGTGCCGTCGCCGTCTGCGCGGATCTCTGTGACCGTCGACAAAAGTGCCTTCGCTGCAGAGGTCGCCTCTTCACCTCGGTGATAGTTCAGTGAAGCCACCACATCTTTCGCGGTCACTTTATTACCGTTGTGGAATGTAGCATTTGGATTGAGTTTAAAGATCCACTGTGTCGCAGTCGGGTTTGCTTCCCATGAGTCTGCGACATCTGGGCCAAGTTTGTTGTTTGCAGTGATTTCAGTGAGATATGCGCTGTAAGTGTGTGCAATCTGAATCTGACCAACCGATTGATAAGTCGCTGGATCTAGAGAATCTGTGGTGTTGCCGTCATGCAAACCAATGCGGAATGTACCACCGCGTTTCGGGGTCGAAGCAGCGACTTCATTTGTCCACAGCGAAGCACCTGCAGCCATTGTTAGCCCGGCTGCCATGGAGAACTGCATAAACTCACGACGTGTGACTTTATGTTTCTGGCTGTCTCGGACGATTTCTTCGAAGATTTGTTTTTCCTTGTTATTCATAACCTTTGGGTCACTCCTAATTTTGGTGGACTCATTACGTTCTTTCATTATTCATTGCGAGAGAAATAATCTCAACCCCAACCAAGGTCAAATCGATTTCGCCAAGCCCTGTGGATGAGAATACGCTCTCGCCAGAGAAGCGCATGTCGCGATTGGATAACAATCTCACACCATGCAAACACACCTTCAACTTTCGATCAACAGTTTACGTTACGGAAACAGACCGTTCTCGGCAATTGGCGCAATCTGCGCTTTTTATCTTGTTCAGTTTGGTAGGCTTTACGCATACGAGGGAGCAAACAGCGCTTCTGAGCTATGACGCCTCACACCCGAAGCCATCAAAACAGCATAACAAAGCCGGGATATGTACTACTCACTAGACAGAACCATTAAACGCCTGATTACCCACTTTGAGATCCCTAGGAATCTTAAGGGAAGTATTGGATTTGATTTGCCCGCAAATCTGGACGATCCAAAGTTTAGGCTTAACGAATCGCAATTTTTCGCGCTGATCGACCACATTGTCATTTCCCGAATGGACGGCATGATTGAGGTGCTAAAGCAAGAATCGTGGATGTTTTCATGCCCTCCAATCACGGCGGCCTTTGCCTCGAGTCAACGATTGAACCAAGCGCTAAACCGGCTCGATCTATTCAAATCTTTTTCAAGCCCGTTTCGGTTGCAAATCAGCCATCAGATGGGAACGGTTGTTAATTTGCGCTCGAACAGCGGCATCGATATCCCGCATACGGTGCAAATCATGGAACTACTGATGATTTCACTGTTGGCCCAAACATTCACGCAACGACCATTTTCAGGCCATTTGACCTTGGACGAACGACTGCAAAATGATCCGATTGCGCTAGCGCTCAGCGCTCAGATTCAAGCCCACCCCCGATTTGGTGATCAATCAACACTGTTTATCAGCGCAGAAATGGCAAACTTACACATTCACCCGCAGATGTCAGCACGGTTTGTCGTCAAGCGCGTGAATGAATCTGGCAAACTCTCGGAGCGCGTAATCGACCTTTTGATGCGACATTTGCCCGCGGGCAATGGATCGCAACAGTTCGTCGCAGAGAAGCTTTTTATGAGCAAGCGCAGCCTGCAACGCAAGCTCGCTTTGGAAGGCGTTAGCTTCTCTGAGCTACTCGCCAGCGCAAGAAAATACATGGCTGATATTTATCTGACAGACCCCAGTATCCGCGAACACGAACTGAGCTTTTTGCTAGGGTACGGTGATCCGAGGTCTTATCGCAGGGCCAGCCGAGAATGGAATTAAACGCCAAAGCACTCAACTGGATTGCGGATCACACTCGCTTTGCTTTACTCACTTTAATCACCATCAAAGGCGCTTCGCCACGCCCGATTGGGGCACAGATGCTAGTGTCTGAAAATCGTGAGGTTTTGGGTCAAATCAGCTCAGGTTGTGTTGAGCAAAACTTAATCGAACTCGCGATGCAAGCACTCGAGAGCTCGGGTGACCAACAGTTTGAAGTGGGTGCTCAGGGCCCCTACTTAGATCTCCAACTACCCTGTGGATCAAGCCTGACGGTTCTGTGCCAAACCACTTTCGAGGCGAGCATATTTAGCGACGCTCGGCAATATATTGAATCGCGCATTGCGTACTATTTGTGTTTTGATGGCGATAGATTGTTCTACCGCACCGAGCCATCGCACTTCACCATTGCCACCCGCCACCCCAGCGCCAGAGCCGTCGTTGTCGGTCGTCCAAATGATCCGCAAGTCACGCTATTAAAATCACTGCTGGCCGCGGTGGGCATTGAGCTGATTGATCGGCTCGAAAATGTCGACCAATACACTGCCTTTGTCAGCCTGTGGCACGACGCCGAGCAAGAGTTGCCACCCCTCCTTGAGGCACTGCAGTGCGACTTATTTTATATCGGATGCATCGGCAGTCGCGCATCACATGCCGAGCGGGTGATACACCTCAAACGCGCAGGCGCAACCACAGCACAAATCAACCAAATTTATGCCCCCGCCGGTGCCACGCTTATGTCCAAAACACCCGGACACGTCGCCCTAGCGATTGCTCACGAACTGGTATCGCAATACGAGCATTACTGCACCGCGCAGCAAAATCGCAGCATTTTGCCCATCCAATAGCGCTAAACTCGGGTTCAATTAACCCTTCGCTGTCGCAGAGCGCACCTGTGCCCAATAACGTTATCGCTGCTGGTTGGATCATCTTCGGATCGCTGTTTTTCAGTGCAACGGGTGCAATGATCAAAGCGCTTGAGGGCAACATTTCAACCTGGCAAATCTTGCTCATCCGCCAGCTGGTCATGCTCGCATTTTTAATTCCGCTGTTCAGAACCTATGGCTGGGCGGCCTATCAGAGTCACTCGCCCAAATTGCAGTTTGTACGCATCGCCTTGGCGACAGTGACGTTGCTTTGTATGTTTTGGTCTGTCTCAAAGATGCCACTGGCTGACAACACAGTCTTGGCGTTTAGCAAGGTGTTCTTTGTCACTCTGCTCGCCGCACTGGTACTGAAAGAAAAAATTGGAGTTCGGCGGATCTCTGCGCTTGCGGTGGGCTTTATCGGCGTACTTCTGATTATGAACCCAAAGGGCGGCATTCCACTGCTTTACACCTCAGTGGCATTATTGGGTGCCGCCACCGCGGCAGGGGCCATGATCGTCATCAAACAGTTGAGTAAACACGATGAGCCCAAAAAGTTGGTGCTCTATCAGGCAACTTTTGTTGGGCTAATCGCACTGATTCCCGCCGTGATGACTTGGCAAACTCCCACACTAAAACAGGCCCTGTTGTTGGTCGGAATTGGCGCGACGTCTTACGTCGGTCAAATCGCCAATGTGACGGGCTACAAATATGGTGATGCGGCAGTCATTGCGCCAATGGATTATTTCAGGCTATTAGGCGCTGTGGCCTTTGGATATTGGTTTTTTGATGAAATTCCAAGAGGTGTCACTTGGGCCGGCGCTGCTTTAATCATTGGCGCATCGCTCTACACGATTTATCGCGAAATGAGGCTAAAACAGTCCAACTAGCCCAGTAGCTTCTTAATATCTGGCAGCAGCGGCGACAGGATTTCTTCCACCCGTTCGCGTACTGTTTCCACCAACACCTGTGTGGCGCGCTCAATTTCGATATTGACCGCATCGCCGACTTGTTTGGACTCAAAGGTCGTCATTCGACGCGTCTCAGGTATCAACCAAACCTCAAACCAACCTTCTTCCTTGTTGACTTCAGACATGGTCAAACTCGCGCCATTGATGGCGATGTAACCTTTTGAGAACAAATAGCGCATCCACTGGTTGTCCA
Source organism: Gammaproteobacteria bacterium (assembly GCA_013373515.1). Classification (GTDB taxonomy): domain Bacteria; phylum Pseudomonadota; class Gammaproteobacteria; order JABXHR01; family JABXHR01; genus JABXHR01. Next base: position 15,717 of record JABXHR010000031.1, read on the forward strand.
CGCTAAACCTCATGCAGCAATTGTGCGCTGTCGTCGAGATCGAACTGACGGAAGCGGTGAAATCAACATGCCCCGAGAGAATATGCCCCCCAACTTCCGCGCCTTCTTTGGCGGCCCGCTCGACATTGACCACATCGCCCTGCTTTAGTGCCGCCAAAGTGGTGATGTTGAGGCTAGAGAGCACGACATCGAAATGGGCCGTGCTGTCGTCCCGCACCGAGGTGACGGTCAGACACACCCCATCCACCGCGACACTCGCCCCAACCTCAAGCCCCTCGCAAAAGCCCTCGGGAAAGCTCATCACGAAGGTTTTCAGCTCGCCATGATCCTCGATTTGACTGAGCGTTGCGATGCCTTGAACAATTCCGGTGAACATTGAGCCCCCTAACCAATCACAATCTGTCGAGTGTGCAATGACCTCGCCCTATGCGCAAGCCTGACGAATGGCTTCAATGTTGGCTTTGTAGGCAGATTCTTCACCGCCTTTGAACACTGCAGACCCCGCCACCAACACATCTGCACCGGCGTGATAGACCAGTGGCGCTGTTTCTGGCGTGACCCCACCATCTACTTGGATATGAACATCACGTTCGCCGAGCATGTGGCGTATGGCTGCGACTTTTTGCGCTGCCTCTGGGATGTATTTTTGTCCACCAAAGCCGGGGTTGACACTCATTACCAACACCATATCGAGCTGATCTAGCACATACTCCAAACCATGGATCGGTGTGGCAGGGTTAAGGCTTACCCCTGCCTTGCAGCCCAACTCTCGAATCGCCGCCAATGTGCGATGCAGATGTGTACACGCCTCGATATGCACGGTAATCATTTCGGCACCAGCAGCGGCGTACTCGCCCAGCAATGCATCGGGATTGGACACCATCAAATGCGCGTCAAAAAACTTATTTGTCGTCCCGCGTACCGCTTTGATGATCGGTGGCCCAAAAGTTAGGTTCGGTACAAAATGCCCATCCATCACATCAAGATGAATCCAGTCCGCACCCGCGCGATCCACGGCCGCAATTTCTGCGCCAAGCTTGCCAAAATCACTGGCAAGCACCGACGGTGCAATCAGTAAAGGTCTGGGTTGCGCCATGCCGACGTCCTCAATCAATTTAAACTGCCCCAATGGTAACGCCGAAGAAGCGCTAATCAACTACCCATTTGTCGATAAACTGTATGTTTGCACCAATCAAACAGGGAACGCTAAAACATGCTCGATAAACTCGCTGCCATCCTCGAAGAGCTAGACCCGACAAAACCCATCATTGCCTGTGATGTCGATGAGGTCATCTGCCCAACCGCGCAGCAGTTTAGAAACTATCTAGCGAAATACGGTTATCAATACCGAGTGACCGACCCGTGGTTTCAAAATTGGGTGATTCAGACGCCTGACGGTCGGCAGATGACGCGCGAAGAGATCGACCGTGAGCTCAAGCGCTGGTTTTTTGAGATTGCCAAAGATCAAACCATCTACCCAGAATCCGCGCCCACACTTCGAAAGTGGCAGCAACACGCCGAAGTGATCATATTGACCAATCTATGGGAGACACACGCCGCGTTGCGAGACGAGGCCCTCACCGCACAAGGCATCACTCAGCCGATTGCCTATTGGCAGGGCAACAAAACACCAGCACTGGCGCTCATCGCCAAGCGCCATCGTGCTGTGGCGTTTGTGGATGACAACGTTCGCCATGTGAATACCGTTCGCGAGACTTTGCCAAGCATTGAGGTCGATCACTTTATTGCCGATCCCGAAATACGCGCCTTGGCAGAGCAGACCAAGGCGCAAGCCTCATCTAACACATGGGAAGCGCTAGACAAACATCTCTGCAATTGGCTTAAACCGCTTTAGCGAATTCGCGCCCGCGCAGCACAATGGCCAACCAGACGTAGCCGACGACACCGGACAGCACTGAACCGACGATAATACCCAGACGCTCATCAAACAATTTTTCTTGACCTGCAAAGGCCAAGTTGCCGACAAACAAACTCATAGTAAACCCAATGCCGGTCAGCACGGCTGTGCCATACAACGATGAGTACGTCATACCACGTGGCAGCTTACAAATCCCCGCCTTGATGGCCAACCAACTCACTGAGAACACGCCCAGCTGTTTGCCCAAAAATAGACCCAAGGTCACGCCGACAGGCACACTGTGTAGCAGCTGATCCGCGCTCATGCCCTGCAAATGAATGCCAGAGTTAGCAAATGCAAACACTGGCAATACTAAAAACGCAACTGTCGAATGCAAGTCGTGCTCCAAGCCCTTGACTGGCGAGTGACGTGGATTCGACTTTGAATACATTGGAATAAAGAATGCGGCAATGATTCCCGCCAGCGTGGCGTGTATACCGGATTTGAGCATCGCAACCCACATCACTAAACCGACGGCGGCATAGACACTGCGAGACTCAATCCCACGCCAATTGAGCAATCCTAGCACCGCCATACAACCGCCAACGACAGACAGCGCCTGCATATTGAGCTCTGTCGAATAAAACAGGGCGATGATAATAATTGCACCGACGTCGTCAAAAATGGCCAGCGTGGTTAGAAATATTTTAAGCGACGGTGGCACGCGTTTGCCGAGCAAGGACAGCACACCGAGTGCAAATGCGATATCAGTGGCGGTTGGAATGGCCCAGCCTCGCATCGCCATTGGGTCGCCGTTATTGAATACCACATACACCAACGCCGGCACCACCATACCGCCCACCGCAGCAATGGCCGGAAAGATAACATTACTAAAATCCTGCAACTGACCTTCGTAGCGTTCGCGCTTGAGTTCTAGGCCGACGACAAAGAAGAAAATCACCATCAAACCGTCGTTAATCCAGTGACTCAAACCCTGATTGATATCTAAGGTTCCGACACGGATTTGAATTTCTAGGTGTAGGATATGTTCGTAATGGTGCGCCAGAGGTGAATTGGCAATGATCATTGCCAATGCAGCGGCCGCAATGAGCAGCAAACCACCTGCAGACTCCAAGGCCAAGAATTTCGCGAAATATTCGGTCACCGTATTGCGGCGATACGCTGGCGGCTTTTGATTCATTCTGTCTCCGGTGTCTGATCGGCGGACGATAGATGCCGCCTGTTGTTATTTTGTAAGCTTAAGACCCATCCTGAGCCTGCACCATATCTATAATGGAAGACTCTGTGCAAGCATCACAAGGCATTGATAACCTTAGACTATCCCACAGAGGATGCGAGCCCAGCTGCGGATTCCCTTACGAAAGCTCGCCACATCATACTTTTCATTGGGCGAGTGAATCGCATCATCGTCTTGTGCAAATCCAACCAGCGCCGTGTTGATACCCAGCATTTTCTGCAGTAATCCTGCAATGGGAATCGAACCACCACAGCCCACAAACACCGCCTCTCGCTCCCACTCATCGGTAAGCGCTTGTTGAATAGCAGCAAATTGCGCACTCGTGGTCGGCATCACGGAGGCATGGTCACCACCGTAAGCGATAAATTCGGCCTCACAGTCTGCTGGCAAGTGACGTTTGATATGCGCATAGAATGCTGCGCGAACTTTCTGCGGGTCTTGTTCTCCTACCAAGCGGAAGCTGACTTTGGCGCGTGCCTCCGCGGGCAGGACGGTCTTGAACCCCTGACCGGTATAGCCTCCGCTGATTCCGTTGACCTCGCACGTGGGACGCGCCCACAATTGTTCGAGTACCGAGCGATCCTGCTCGCCCGCTGGCTCCGACAATCCAACCGCGCCTAAAAACTCCGATGCATCAAAGTCCAGCCCGTTCCACTGCTCTAGAATCGATTCTGGCAACACGGGCACGCCGTCGTAAAACCCTTCCAAAGTCACATGACCCTGCTCATCATGCAGTGCAGCGAGCGCACGGCTAAGCACTCGGATGGGATTGATCGCTGGCCCGCCAAACATGCCGGAATGCAAATCTTTGTTTGGGCCGCGAATGATCACTTCATCCTGCACCATTCCACGCAGCATGGTGACAATGCTCGGAGTTTGACGATCCATCATGCCGGTATCGCAAATCAACCCTAAATCAGCTTGTAACAAATGACCGTACGACTTTAGAAACGGAACCATTGAAGGCGAGCCCGATTCTTCTTCGCCCTCTAGAAATACGGTCACCGAACAAGGCAGACCGCCTTCCACTGCTAAAATCGACCGACAGGCTTCGATGAACGTCATCAACTGGCCCTTGTCATCTGAGGCGCCCCTGGCCCGAATGGCTGGGCCATGTGGTGTATCGATCACTGTAGGCTCAAAAGGATCAGACGCCCACAGCGCCAAGGGATCAACCGGCTGCACATCGTAATGTCCATAAAACAGCAGCGTTTGCGTGTTTGGTTTTTCGTAGTGCGCCACCACCATTGGATGGCCCTCAGTCTGTATCACCTGAGCGGCAAAGCCGAGCGACGACAGCTCAGCGCTGCACCAAGCGGCGGCATTCGCCACATCTTGCTTGAAGCTGGGGTCGGTGGAGACACTCGAGATACGTAGCAGCTCGAATAAGCGCTGCTGGGCCGCGGGTAACTCGGCGTCAATTTGCTCTAAAACACGGTCTAATTGCATCGCAATCTCCAGCTGTGCAGTTACTATTTAAATTGTTGAGTTCGTCTTGCAGCGATATTTGAGCGGTGACGTTCCACTAGCCCATTATTTACCTCGTCCAACACATAACTCATGTGCGCTCGCGCAGCCTGCTCTGCGGCATCCGAATCACCAGCAAGAATTGACTGGGCGATGCTTTGATGCTGACTGAGTACTTTCGATTTTTTGTCCGAATCCAGATAGATCGACCGGCTAACAAATATTCCGTTTTCCAACAGCTTGTACACACTGCGCATCACTTGAATGGTCATGACATTGTGCGTCGCCTCGACCAAGACCATATGAAAGTGGGTATCTGCCGCCGTTTCTTGTTCCAAGTTGGATCGATGCCTCTCAAGGCGCTCTAGCTCAGACAGCGCATCTCGAATGCGCGCATGATCCACGTCGGTTGCGTTTTGAGCCGCCTGCCGTGCGATCACCGAATCCAATTCCATGCGAAAACTATAATAATCTCTCAGGGCAGACTCTTTGGTGGCCAACAGAGTCAACAGTGCCGGTGAAAAATCACTGACAACCAAATTGGCGACCTTCTTCCCACCGGCCTCATCCGCCACCAATAACCCAGACGCCTCAAGCTCCGTCAGCGCCTCTCGCAACGTCGGTCGAGAGATTTTCATCATCTCTGCTAGATTGCGCTCCGAAGGAAGCCTCTGATTGGGCTGCAAAGTACCAGTCACGATCAAATCTTCGATTTGCTCGACCACCACATCTTTCGCCTTGGTTAAATTAATTTTCTGGAACATTGGCAATTCGAGTTGCATTTATGGTAAGAATAATTGACCATATCATTTCTGTACAAACAATTTCTTTGCACAGCAAACCAATTATGCGCAGACCACACCACAATCCGCGCAACGACACAAAAATGAAACGAAGGAGTTTACATCCGAATGCAACGTAGAGATTTTCTAAAAAAAGGCGCAACAGCTGGCGCTGGCGCCGTCGCAGCAACCTCGATCATCGGTGCTCCTGCGATTGCCCAAGAGCGAATTGAAATCGCAATGGTTTCCACATGGCCCCGTGATTTCCCAGGTCTTGGAACCGGTGCACAACGTTTCGCAGAGCGCGTCAATGCCATGACCGACGGCAGAATCGTCATCGAATACTTCGCAGCGGGCGAGCGTGTCGGCGCGTTTGACTCATTTGACGAAGTCGCCTCTGGCAACGCACAGATTTACCACGGTGCTGAATACTACTGGAAAGGTAAGCACCCAGGTTTCGCCTACTTTACCTCAGTACCATTCGGTCTCACCGCCAACGAAATCAACGGTTGGGTTCGCTTCGGTGGCGGTCAAGAGCTGTGGGACGAGCTTGCAGCAGACTTCGGATTGAAAGGCTTGATGTGCGGTAACACTGGCGTCCAGATGGGTGGCTGGTTCAACAAAGAAATCAATTCAGCAGACGATTTCAAAGGCCTAAAAATGCGTATGCCTGGCCTTGGTGGCGACGTTATCGCCAAGCTCGGCGCATCACCTGTATCACTGCCAGGCGGCCAGATTTATGAAAACTTGGTTTCTGGTGCCATCGACGCGACTGAGTGGGTTGGTCCTTGGAACGATGAAATCATGAAGTTCTATGAAGCGGCTAAGTATTACTACTATCCAGGCATGCACGAGCCAGGCGCCATGCTTGCTATCGGCATGAACAACGACTGGTGGCAGGGCTTGTCAAAGTCTGACCAATTGATCATCGAAGCCGCCGCGTCGATGGAAAACGAAGTCATGATGTCTGAATATATGGCGAAAAACGGTGCGGCATTGACACGTTTGATCAACGATCAAGGTGTCGAGTTACGTCAGTTCAACGACGATGTCTACGATGCCTTCGGCCGCGCTTCAGACGAAGTCTATGCCGAAGTGGTTGAACACTCAGACCTCGCTCGTCGTATTCACGAGAGCTTCTTGCAAGCACGTACCGATATCGGTGGCTGGACGCAGTTGTCTGACCAGGCATACGTCCAACAGCGTAACCGCGTACTGGGCATGTAATTGCCCACCCCAAAGCACTGGCCAATCTGGGCCAGTGCTTTGAACCATTTATACATCCAGCCGTCACTTTGGGGCAAATCATGACTGACGCTTCCTTTCGCATCGCCTCCTACACAAGAATATTGGCGCTGTGGATTACCGCGCTAACCTTTGTGTTTCTGACCAATCAAGTGTTGTCGTTCTGGCTAGAATGGCCTGGACCTACTGCCATCTTGGCCTCTATCGGCATCCCAGGGTTTGGCGAATTAAAGGCACCGCTCGATAGCGCGCAAACCATGTCCAGTGGATTGCAGTTACTATTGATTTTGCTGGCGTTAGTCTGGAGCCCGTTGCAGGTCAACCGACACCAATCACGAGGCTTGGTCGATGAAGGTGAACGGCTTAGTCATTTGGCCGACTACATCGTGCGGGCAGCATTTTGGATGGTTTTCCTGATCGGCCTTGCCGATCTTATTGTCTCTTTCTTGCGTATTGAAGGCTTTTTGCCCGGACTCATCGGTGACGAAGCGACCCAAGAACTTGGCCGACCCCATGGCCGCGCCGTCTATGTGCACATGCCGATGATGGTGCTTAGCCTGATCATCGCCGCAATGTCCAAGTCTTTAGGATTTGTCTGGCTTGCACTTATGGTGGTGATTGCCGAATTTCAAATCGTAATCGCGCGCTTTATTTTTTCCTACGAACAAGCATTCATGGGCGACTTGGTGCGGTTTTGGTACGCCGCGTTGTTCATATTCGCCAGTGGATACACCCTACTCAAAGAGGGGCATGTCCGTGTGGATGTGTTTTACGCCAATTTCAAACCCCGCACCAAGGCATGGTGCAATGTCGTCGGTGCAACACTATTTGGCATTCCCATTTGCTGGGTAATTCTGACCATGGGCTTTGGCTCAAGCAGCAGCATTATCGCAAGCCCGCTGTTGAGCATCGAAGTCTCACAGAGCGGCTATGGCTTGTACGTGAAGTATCTAATGGCTGGCTTTTTATTGGTGTTTGCCGTCTCGATGATGCTGCAGTTCGCCAATATGCTGCTTCGAAATATCGCAGTGATTGTGGGCCAAGCGCCAGCCTCACTGCTTGAAAACACCAGCGCTGCACACTGAGGATTAACATGGAACTCTTGTTCTTACTTTTACTTATCGTGGTGATGATCGGCGCTTTGAGCTCCGGTTTCCCCGTTGCCTTCGCGTTGCCTGGTGCCGCCGTTGTCACCATCGGACTGGCCGCTGCGGCAGGTTATATTTTTGCCGGTGATCCGAGTGCCTATTTCGTGATTGACGGCCCCATACAATGGCTCAGCGCGGGGGTCACGAACTTTCGAGGCATCTACTGGGAAGTTGAGCGAGATACGCTCATCGCCATCCCGCTGTTTATCTTTATGGGCATCATGCTTCAGCGCTCAAAAATCGCCGAAGATTTGCTAGTAGCGATGGGCCGACTATTTGGCCCCGTTCCCGGCGGCTTGGGCATATCCGTGGTTTTTGTCGGCGCACTGCTCGCCGCAACCACAGGCATTGTCGGTGCCACAGTTGTCGCCATGGGTTTGATTTCATTGCCTGCAATGTTGCGCAACGGCTATAGCAAATCACTGGCCACCGGCACCATTTGCGCATCCGGCACGCTCGGCCAAATTATCCCGCCGTCCATCGTATTGATCATCCTTGCAGACCAGCTGGCGTCGGCTGCTGATCAGGCGGCAACCATTCGCCAAGCCAATTACAAAGCGGCAACTGGCGAGTTCAATATGCCAGCTGACTTCGCCATTACCAGCGCCAGCGCGGGCGACATGTTTCTCGGCGCATTTTTACCAGGCTTGGTGCTGGTTGGCCTTTACATGGCCTACATTCTGATTACAGCGCTAATCAACCCCAAGAGTGCCCCTCCAGTACCCTACGAAGGGAAATATGACGGAAAGTTTTGGGGCAGTATTTTCCTAGCCTTAATCCCACCCCTTGCGCTTATTTTTGCAGTACTGGGCTCGATTATTTTAGGCGTTGCCACGGTGAACCAAGCTGGAGCGATTGGTGCTGTCGGGGCAATCGTAATGGCGGGATACCGGCTCCCCGCAGAGGGCCAGAAACTTCGCTATATCCCTGCCATTTTGGCCATTGGCGCCATTGTGGCGATTGCCATCGTTCGCGGTGGTAACGAAATCAATATCAAAAACCTAACCGCTCCCGGTGAAACCACTCGCGCTGGCTTGGCGATGATCGCCGTGATCGTGATGTTAATCGCCGTGGCTTGGAGTGCATGGCGAACACTCAAACTCGAAAATACGCTATTTGAAGTCATGGTGGAAACCGCTAAAACCACCTCAATGGTATTTATTATTTTGATCGGTGCGGCCATGCTGACTGCGGCCTTCCGTGGTTTTGGTGGTGAGGAGCTCGTTCGCGAATTCTTACACGGCCTACCTGGCGGGTTCTGGGGTCAGTTTTTGGTCGTTATGCTGGTCATTTTCGTCCTCGGGTTTTTCCTCGACTTCATCGAAATTGCCGTCGTGGTTGTGCCAATTGTTGCACCCATTTTGCTGGCCGACCCTCAAGCCAACGTCACCGCAGTATGGCTCGGCGTGATGATTGGAATGAACATCCAGACCTCCTTCCTGACACCACCGTTTGGATTTGCACTGTTCTATTTGCGCGGTGTTGCGCCGCCAGATGTTCGCACCACTGACATCTATAAAGGCGCATCGATCTTTATCGGATTACAGCTGGTTGGTCTGGCCATCGCCGGATTCTTCCCGCCACTGGTGAACTATTTACCCGCCAAAACAGCATTGACCTCCGAAACGGCACCGCCGCCGGTGAACCCTCGTTTGCAGCAATGCTTGGAGCCCTATGTCTTTGAGCAACTTGCGCTAAATCAAGCCCAGGTGACGGCGGCCGCAAATAAGGCCAAAGCGCTAAATCTTAGCTACCTGCCAGATAACGAGCTAAGCGGCTGGAATAAAAGCGTGGCGGGCATCGAAGCGACCTATGCAAAGGTCGACGCGGTCAACCAAGCTGTCGCCGATATCGACGCCTTTACACCGGATTACGCTGACTATCATCGAGCAACTCGCGCTTTACAGCTGGAGGCGGCCGAGCTCAAAGCTGAAATCAAGGATCTTAAAAAGACCGCCTCAAGCCGCTACTCAACCGATGCCGACAAAGCCGCTGCCGAGTCGAGAATTGCGGCGGCCGAAGCGCGCGCAACTGAGATTGAAAGCCTAATTCCAGCCGACTGGAAATCTCGCAATGGTGAGTTCAAGAAGCTGAAGATCGCAGAGAACCGGGCTCGAATGGATTACCGTCGTCATGTCGACAACACCTACAACGGCATTGCTGACCTATCACAAAAGGCCGGCACCGTTGAAGCCCTGAAATCCATCAGCGCGCCTCTGAACGACCTTGAGAGGCGACTCGGCAGAGTCACCTACGATGAACTTGAACCCGAAATGCAAGCACTCGAAAGTCAAATTGGCGAAATCTATGAAGCCTCAGATATTCGCAACGCACTGGCCGAGTCGCGCCGATCTCTAAAGAAGGATGACCTACCCAAGGCCAACGCCGCGATGGCCGAGTCCATCGCCACACTCAATGCGATGGTCGATTGGCGTAGCAAGCTGCTGGCCGATCGCAGCGCGTTGAGCGAGATCGAGCAAATGCTCGCAGGCAACATTGGCCTACGTATGCAGGACAAGCTCTCCGAGCCACAAGCAGAGGCCATTGCCAGCTGTATGTCGCATCACAAAGACTTGTCGCTCGACTTCTAACACCCTCGCTCAGAGCTCAAACGGCGCTCTGAGCGCCATCTGGCATATTCGGTCACGAACACTACCTTTGCAGTAGTATAATTGCGCACTTGTTTGTTCCGGAGCGCCATACATGACCGTAATACGCCAAGATGACCTCATCGACAGCGTTGCAGATGCCCTGCAATTTATCTCGTATTACCACCCCAAAGATTTTATTGATGCTGTGCATGCGGCCTATCAACGCGAGGCCAATCCAGCGGCAAAGGACGCACTCGCACAAATCCTGATCAACTCACGCATGTGCGCTGAGGGACATCGTCCTATCTGCCAAGATACGGGCATTGTCACGGTGTTCGTCGAAGTGGGCATGGATGTGCGCTGGGATGCCGAAATGCCGCTGGAAGACATGATCAACGAAGGCGTGCGCCGCGCATACCTGCACCCCGACAACACTCTGCGTGCTTCGGTACTAGCAGATCCCGCGGGCGCTCGTAAAAACACCCGCGATAACACCCCAGCGGTCATTCACACCTCGATGGTGCCGGGCGATAAACTTCATGTCGAAGTCGCCGCGAAGGGGGGCGGTTCAGAGAACAAATCAAAATTCGTTATGCTCAATCCATCCGACAGCATCGTCGATTGGGTTCTAAAGACAGTACCCACCATGGGTGCGGGCTGGTGTCCACCGGGCATGCTCGGCATCGGCATTGGCGGAACGGCTGAGAAGGCCATGTTGATGGCCAAAAAATCCCTGATGGAACCGATCGATATCCAAGATCTCTACGAGCGCGGCCCGCAAAACCGTGTCGAAGAACTTCGCTTGGAAATCTTCGAAAAGGTCAATCAGCTCGGCATCGGTGCTCAGGGCCTAGGCGGCTTAACCACCGTGATGGACGTTAAAATCCACGACTATCCGACCCACGCCGCTTCATTGCCCGTTGCCATGATTCCAAACTGCGCCGCTACGCGCCATGCGCACTTTACACTCGACGGCAGCGGTGCATCGCTACAAACCCCGCCATCGCTCGATGATTGGCCAGAAATCACTTGGGACGTGGGCCCGAATGCTCGTCGAGTCAATTTAGACGATGTCACCCCCGAAGAAGTACAAACATGGAAGCCCGGTGAAACGATTCTCCTCAGCGGCAAATTACTCACCGGCCGTGATGCGGCACATAAGCGCATCCAACAGCTGCTAGAGTCAGGCGAAGGTCTTCCAGAAGGCGTCGACCTGAAAGGTAGATTTATCTACTATGTCGGCCCGGTCGATCCGGTGGCCAACGAGATTGTCGGTCCTGCAGGCCCAACCACCTCAACACGCATGGACAAATTCACCAAGATGATGCTCGAAGAAACGGGCTTGCTTGGCATGGTCGGCAAAGCCGAGCGTGGCGTTGCGGCCATCGAGGCCATCAAAGAGCACAAAGCGGTGTATTTGATGGCAGTCGGCGGCGCTGCCTACCTAGTATCCAAAGCCATTGTCGGCTCCCGCATGGTGGCGTTTGAAGACTTGGGTATGGAAGCCATTCGTGAGTTTGAGGTAAAAGATATGCCCGTCACCGTCGCGGTGGACAGCACCGGTGAATCAGTGCATCAGTCTGGCCCCCAGATCTGGAAAGGCAAACTCGAATCTGGTGAAATCAAACCGGTATTCTTCAAGTAAGATCCCATTGGTCGCGGGCAAGCTGCCCGCGACCGACAGCCTGACTCTCACCCTGCAAATTCAAGCAAACGCGATAAGGTTTGATCGATATCTTCAGTCGTTGTCAGCGGATTGATGGTGCATAAACGCAGCACTGATCGCCCCGCCAATGTGGTTGAACTCACGCAGGCATAGCCCGACTCGGCAAGCCTGTGCGCCATAATGGCGTGCTGTCCATCTCTGGCACCTTTAAGTGCCAAACACACTACCCCCAGTTGTGCTGGCGTCACCAGCTCCCAACGCTCAGACGCTTCGATAATCGATTGTGCATACAGCGCCAAATCAATTCCGACATCAATCCCTGCCGCCATCGCATCGGTACCGTAGGTTTGCATCGACAGCCAAAGTTTGACCGCCCGAGAACGACGCGTAAGCTCAAGACTGCGATTACCAAAATTCAGCGCATGCTCGCCCTGAGAGTCCTTGAGGTACTCGGGGTACATGCCAAAACAGCGCTCCAATGCCCCAGGATGACGAATCAAACAGGCGCCCACATCGTAGGGCTGAAAGAACCACTTGTGCGGATCGAGCACCACAGAGTCGGCAAGGCTCAGCCCTTGCATCACGACTTTTCCACGCTCGGTCAAATACGCAGGTGCACCGTAAGCCCCATCGACGTGCAGCCAAAGTGCATGCTGCTGACACAACGCCGAAATGGCCTGCAAGTCATCGACAGTGCCCGTATTGGTGGTGCCAGCGCTCGCCACCACCATCATCGGCTGATTGCCAGCCTGCAGGTCGTGTTCAATGGCCGAACGCAGAACCTCTAAGTCAAACGCAAACTGCCAATTGCATGGCAGCACTCGGATTTGCGTGTCGGCAAAGCCCAAATTTTGCAGATTTCGTTTCAGGCTCGAATGGGTTTGTTCATGTAAGTAAACCGTGCCAAGCCCCCGCTCGTGCTTGGCCACCGCAAATGCAGTGAAATTGGCCATCGAACCACCGGAGAGCAAAACGCCCTCGGAGTTCTGGGGCAAATCCAATAGCTCAGCCAACCAAGTCATTACAAGTTTTTCTACCGCCGCAGGCCCTGCACCGCCACCCCATGAGGTAGAGATGGTGTTAAACCCTGTCGCCAGCCATTCGCCCAAAATGGCCGCATAGGACGCAGGACTCGGCACCCGCGCGAAGTAACGCGGATGATCACCGTGCTGCTGATACGCCAGAACCGAATCAGCCAGCTGACTGAGCAAAGGCTCGATCGGCTGGCCAGCCACCGGTAGCACCTGAGATAACTGAGCTGCAAACCACTCCGGCGATTGCTCGGCAATGGCAGGCTCACGATCTTTCTCCCGATGACGATCGACCACCATATCAACAATGCGGTAGCCCAGCTGACGAAACGCCTCATTGCTCATTCCGAGCGGGTCTGCAGAGTGTTCAAAACGGTTTTGCTTGGACATTGTTTAGTCTTTCAGAGTGCCGATATACGCTTTGGTGGTGTAGTCTAATCGAACCGTACCCGACGAGGCATATTGATCATACAGCGCTCGAAACGCGTTGCGCATGGCATCGTAACTCGAATCGCTGGGACTCGGCATATAGGATGAAGACGTGACGCGCCCGATCAACTGATCCCAATTTAGATCTTGCCAATTTGGCACCTCGATAAATCGACAGCCATTGCCAAACCAATCCTCTAAAACCGCTGGTGAAATGTTTTGATGACTAACTTGCCGATAATCCGAACCAAAACGATCGATGAGAGCCTCATAATCCACTAAAAACGGCGTGTCTGTCCGACGTTCGTTCCACACGAGCACCACCTGCCCGCCTAGCTTTAAAAGCCGCTGACATTCGGCACGAAAGGCCGTCCGATCAAACCAATGAAACGCCTGCGCAGCGAACACAAAATCATATTGCCCTGCGGGCAAAGGCGTACGCTCTGCAGTGCCATCAAAGGACTGAATACGCGGATGCTCAACAGTGGCCTCGCGCATGGCTTGATTGGGCTCCACCGCATGAACCTGACAACCAAACTTTGCAAGCACCTGCGAGAAAAGACCGGTTCCCGCCCCAATATCGGCAACTAGACTATCGGACGCCAACCCAAACGGCGACAGCACCTCTAGCAGCGCCATCGGATAAGACGGCCTACCGGCCACATAGTCGGCCACTCGGTTGCTAAATCGTGTGGTGCTGTCATTCATCACTCTCCTCCTACGGATTCTTTTGGCACGGCACTTGATCCTTTCACACTGAAAAATAAATCAAATTTGATTTTACGCTTTGAAAACAAGGTGTTAGCAGAAAGCCTCTAGTGCTTGCCAAAGGGCGACGCACCAAGACAGTGCATATGCGCACCAATTTTGGGAGATATATATCCAATGGTCACAGGTACCGACGTCCTTTTCGTATTGCTTGGCGCAATTTTAGTGCTTTGGATGCACGCAGGCTTTGCCTTTTTAGAAGTAGGCACCGTCCGCATGAAAAACCAAGTCAACGCACTGGTTAAAATCTTTGTCGATTTTGGCATTTCAACCATCGCCTATTTCTTTATTGGGTACCAAATCGCTTACGGAATGGACTTTTTTGCCAGCGCAGAAGCCCTGTCAGTGGACCACGGCTACGAGCTAGTGAAATTCTTCTTCCTGCTTACGTTTGCTGCCGCAATTCCCGCGATTATCTCTGGCGGAATCGCCGAGCGCGCGCGTTTCTATCCCCAAGTGATGGCATCATTTTTAGTGGTTGGCTTCGCCTATCCCACCTTTGAGGGCATGGTTTGGAATGACAACTACGGCTTTAACACTTGGATAGAAAGTGTCTTTGGGGCGCCATTTCATGATTTTGCCGGTTCCATCGTGGTTCACGCCTTCGGCGGCTGGCTAGCTTTCGCGGCAGTGTTACTACTTGGTGCACGTAGCGGTCGTTATGGTGCAGACGGCTCCTTAAGATTGGCACATCCGCCATCAAGCATTCCCTTTTTGGCGCTGGGTGCGTGGATTCTAACGGTCGGCTGGTTCGGCTTTAACGTCATGTCGGCGCAAA
>JABXHR010000179.1 GCA_013373515.1 Gammaproteobacteria bacterium
CGCAGTACTCAATTCGGGCTTTCTCAGGCGGGCAGGTGAGGTGTTTGGTGATGAACGTTTGAGTGAGGTTGATGATGGGCATTGGCGTCTCCTTTCAGGCACAAAAAAGCCGACACATTGGTCGGCTTAAGTTTATGTTTCGAAAATATGGATCAGCATTAGAGCTGTTGGTAGCGATTCAGTTCGCCAGATTACCGGGATTACCGAGTCTCCGCTCAGGATTATTAACAAAGGAATCTGGGTTAACTAGCAATCTGATTAACTACTCTCCAAGAACGTAAAAGTGTTTCGCACCATGCTTCTTGACCTCAAAGTTCCAAAGATGGACGCCAGGGTCACTGCCGGTGTATTTCTCGATGAGTAAGAGCATAGTGTTTTTGCCAACACCGGCTGCTGCCGCTGCTTGTTTTGCAAGTGCTATCTTAGTGGTTGCACCAGACTCTATGGCAGAGAGAATTGCCTGAATGCCGGTATCGTCTGACTCCAACTCTGCTTCGTGTCGAATCCGATCTAGGTTATCAGGTGGAACCTCGGTTACGGATGCCACAAGCTGCGAATAAGAAATATCGCTTTGATTTGCGTACTCAACAGCAAACTCCAATACGACATTTCCGCGGCGCTTAATATTCTTGAATAACGCTAAGCGCTTGTTCGCGTTCGGGCTAGGTGGTGTATCAATTGTGTAGCTACAATCGAAGTTATTAAGGATGTTCATAGTTCCTTCTGGAACTGGATTACCGTCGTCGCCTCTCTGTTTGTTGGTGTGTGCTAAGGCTAAAACGGTGCCTCCTTTGGATACGAAGGCTCTTATTTGTTGCGATATCTCACGACAGGCCGAGGCCTTCATCGTGTCAACAAACTTCGTTAGTGTATCGAGTATCAAGATGATCTTACGCGCAGCTCTGTGTTGTGCTAACTGATCAAGCAACGTTGGAAAGTCAGCAATATCAAAACCGCGATGACCGTGAGCGATCATATGGACGCCTATGTCTTCAAGTAGCTCAGCCTTTTCAGCGAGACCTTTCGCACTATCATCCATGTTCAGGTAATAGATTTCATATCCTCGGAGATTTCCGGAGTTATGGTCGTCATTAACGAATGAGATGGTGCACAAAGTTTTGCCGCTGTTTGGAGATGCATACCATACAGTCGCTTGCCCAATCTGGGCTAAACCATTGAAGATAAGTTTGGAGCCCGCTGACAGTCTCGCCAGATCCGAGGACTGGCCTAGCAGTGAAAATTTTCGGAGCGGAACGTCAGACTCTTCCTCAACAGCTATCTCGTTCGCATCGGTATTGATGACTAATCTCGGAACTATTGTAAATTGTTCCACACAACTATCGCGAATACTGTCGATATCCGCTCCAGCCTCTCTGGCCCAATGTATAAGTGATCCAAGGGTCATAGAGTTACTGGTATCTGATTTGAATGAGTTCCATTTGTGCTCAATCTCGGCGCGTCCTTTATAGGTTGAGCCTGAGCTACTCCAACAATCGTATAGCTGTAAGCCCTGATCACTACCCGCAGTCTCGTTATGAATAGCCATACCGACACCGATCCAGCGTTCATAATGCTCTGGTGAAATATTAGCCACCAGTTTCTGTATAAACAGCAGATGCTCAGAGTTTGTTGGCAGTGTTTCGCGACGCGATGGTGTCTCCCCTGACGCACTCATGGGGCTGTTGTGTTGCTTTATGGCATCGACAAACTCTTGTGTGACGGGTGTCAGCTCGTCGAAAGAGTTAATGTCGCAGCGGATAACCGTTTTATTAGTGCTGCCTGGTGCGATGATGATCGCTTTGTTTGCCCGCACATCTATATTTTCTGGGAGTGAAGCTGTACTGAAGGATTGAGACTTTGCCTCAACATCTTCCGGTAGCTGATAGTAGTGATGCTCGCCCTTACGAGTTTTAACAATGAACAGGCTTTCCATACCGCACTCTGCTTCAATGCGGTGTAGGGCGGTTACAGCTTGTTCAGAATCAGCATCCATTACATAAAGACCGAGTGTAATGATGCCGACATCGTGGTTTGGGTTCATCTCCCAGTGAGTCGATATTACCTCGGACGGAGTTTCACCCATCCAATCGGACCACGGGCCAGTCGGACGTTTCTCTTCAGGTATGATCGGTATGACCTTTGCGCCCATGATATTGAGTCGCCTAGCCGCCTTAGCCTTGGACCGGGGGAAATTTATAAAGTTTAATTGCTGCATATGAACACCTCGTGTTGCTGCAATGTTAATCGCTGCTCACTGAGGTTTGTGAAGACATGCAACGCGAAACTCTCAGGTGAGCGTTAAAGCGAGGCATTACATCGAGGCTAGCCTATCATTCGCGGACGACAATACTGGCGTGTCCGCATTAGCTACTTTTTACCCTACCCGTTCTGCAAAAAGATTCAAGTAGCTTGTATATAGTTATAGCATATAAATTTATAACTAAACTGTCATGTATCGTTTTCCCCGCGGAAACGCAATTGGGACTCAAACGTCACTGGAATTTTGCGAGGCCTCCCCGCTTTTCGGATAGAACGGTAATCTGGCAACCTGGGAATCTGGTCGAACTGAAGCCGCAGTGAATGAGGATAGCAATGCACGCTGAGAAGCTGCTATCTAGCTTAACGGAGGAGAGATGTAATATTTTGCGGTTTACCCTGCCGACAATAATAGCAAATCGGCAACTGCTGCGGCGCAGAGTTCTTATTCTTACACTTCAGATTCGGTGCTGTAGCCTGTTAAATTAAAGGAATACCTTTTAGAAGATCATTAAAGATTAGCGGACTGGTTTACGATCCTAGATCCCAAGCGTCTCTGTCTTGATGTAGCCCCTAGCCTTGCGACGGTTAGCGAGGCATCGACCGCTAAAGTGTATTTCGTCAGCGTGTATTCGCTGTATGCCCCCTCGGACCAAG
>JABXHR010000017.1 GCA_013373515.1 Gammaproteobacteria bacterium
CACGCGTGGCGAAGCGACTGCGTTTGCCATGGTGGGCAACCCCAATGGTGAGGCAGTGAGCTACGACTGGCGAGGCAGTAGCGCAGAGATTGTTGCTGCTGCAGTTGCCGACAGCTTGCAGACTGAGGCACTGCGATTTGACAGCTCAGTCCTGGCAGCAGGGCGCTACGAGCTCAAAGTCAAAGCCACACGCCAAGGCCGCGTGGCGATGTCCACACTGCTGGTGAAAGTGCTCACACCAGAGCAGGTACAAGAGAATGTGCTCGATAGTGACGGCGATGGCGTGATCGATGAGTTTGATAACGCGCTCAACGCGGCAACGAATCCGTTGATGCAAAACAAACTACAGATTGAGCGTGGTATTGAGGATCGTTACACCCTTGATTCTGATGCGGGCATCAAACTCCGTTTGGGCGCATATGCGCGCACGGCCAATGGCAACCAAGCCCAGATCGACAAGGCGATGTTAAGTGCGCCGTTAAGTTTCAAAGCGGTCGATGGTGAAGTGCATGACTATGTCGTCGACTTTGAAGCCACGGGGCTGCCTGCAGCAGGATCGTCGATACGTGTGGTCTTGCCATTGAAACGTGCGTTGACTGAACGCGCTGCATATATGAAGTATCACGCCGCGTTGGGTTGGGTACCGTTTATCGAAGATCCAGCAAACCGTTTGTTCTCTGCACCGGGCTCAGATGGTGTCTGCCCAGCGGCAGACTCAAGTGCCTATCGCTTGGGACTTAACACGGGGGACCGTTGTGTGATGCTTGAAATCGAAGATGGTGGCCCGAACGATGCCGATCGTCTCAATGCTGATGGCAGTGTGACCGAGGATCGAGGCCTCAATGGCATGGTGGTTGATCCTGGCACCGTCGTTTACGACACAGATGTTCAAACGGAAGCTGCACGCAACTTGGATTTCTCGGTCGAAGCGGGTCTTGCTGGCTCCGGCGCGCTGGGATGGCTGGCCCTTGTGGCTGGACTAATCGCTTGGCGATACCGCAAGCAGTGGGTCGCTAGAAACTAGCGCTTACGGTCAACTGTAAGGAACGCCTCATCAATCAGATGGGGCGTTTTTGTGTCTGGATCAATTAATAATTTGGCGTTCTGTGCGAGTGAAATCGCAGGTAAAAAAAAGCCCCGACTAACTGTCGAGGCTTTTTTGGGTAATCTGTCTTTAGCCAAGATCTTCCGGCGCTATGCTGAGCTTCGTTGAGCGCAAAATATTCATATTTTGCGACCAGGTTTGTTCAATCATGCTTTCCATCACGCTGTTGAGCGCTTCAGTTAATACAGCTTGCTCTTCCGGTGTCATTTCAAGTTGTCCGCTCTGAGCGGTTTGCATCGGATCGGTGGTGGAGAGTGTTTTGCTAGACGGCAATTCCGTCGGGTTGGCAGCGCCAATGGCAGGTATGGACATATCCAGTTCTCTTAAGTTGTTGTTATGGACGGTTTGATCCTACTAGAAATTATCGACTTCTGGCAGCCGATCTAAATGTTTTTGTGATTTGGGTCGCGTTATTCGATCTCTACCCAAATCGGGCAGTGGTCTGATGGTTTTTCCATGCCACGAATATCGTAATCGATACCGGCGTCCACCACGCGAGCCGATAACGACTCACTCAACAGAATCTGGTCGATGCGCAGACCGCGTTTTGGCTCGGCTTCGAAGCCTTTGGAGCGGTAGTCAAACCACGAAAACAGCTCAGCTTCCTGTGGATAAGTGGCACGGAAGCTATCCTCTAAGCCCCAATCACACAGCGCATTCCACCACTCGCGTTCCTCGGGCAGAAAGCTGGTTTTTCCGGTTTGTTTCCAGCGCTTGGCATTGGCTTCGCCGATGCCGATATCTAGGTCGGTTGGCGCAACATTCATGTCACCCATTACAATCACATCTTGGGCTGGATGCAGATGTGTATTGAGGTGGCTCAGTAGGTCTGCGTAGTAGGCGCGCTTGGCGGGGAACTTGACGGCGTGGTCGCGAGCTTCGCCTTGTGGGAAGTAGCCATTAAGTACGTGTATATCTCCAAATTGGCCGCCGATCAGGCGTTTTTGCGCATCGTCGTCATCGCTGTCAAAGCCTTTGGTAACAGTGTCTGGCTTTGTTTTGGAGAGCATGGCCACACCATAGTGGGTCTTTTGGCCGAAAAATTCCGCGTGATAGCCCATCGACTCGATGGCTTCTAGCGGAAAATCATGGTCTTGGCATTTGGTTTCCTGCAGGCCAATGATCTCGGGGTCGTGCTTGGCAATGATGGCTTCGAGTTGGTGTAAGCGCAGGCGAATACTGTTGACATTAAAGCTAACAAATTTCATTTAGGCCTCGGCGTAGGTTTGGTTGATGACGCGGGCGATGAGCTCAATGCCGCGATCGAGCACGTCCTTGGGTTGGGCGATGGAAATGCGCAAACACTCTTGTTTGTGCCGCCAATCATCCTCTAGTCCCGGAAAGAAATGATGACCGGGCACCACAATGACGCCTTGGGATTTCAGACGTTCGTAAAGCTCCGAGCTGTGCATTGGTAGGTTTTCACACCATACCCATAGAAAGATTGAACCTTCGCTTTTATGAATCCGAAGTGGCGTGCCCTCTGTCATCGACAATAACTGTGCCGCTGCGTATTCGGCCTGTGACTGATAAAAGGGCTGGATGTCATTTTGACAAATGTCGTCGATGGTGTTGTCGCGAAATAGTGGCTCCAATGCGGCGGGGCCGACATTGCTTGGTGCTAGATTCATAATCGCATTCATACCGCTCAATGCCTTGATTAGGGCGGGCTGTGCGATGACGATGCCTGTTCGTAAACCCGGCAGCCCGAGCTTTGAGAAACTCAGGCATAAGATGGTGTTGTCATCGTAATAGGGCTGGCTGTCGATATTGATGATGCCCGGGAAAGGCAAGCCGTAGGCGTTGTCCAGAATAAACGGAATATCCGCGGCTTTGGCCTTGGCAGCCAGCTGCCTGACCTCGTCGTCGGTCAATACGTTGCCGGTGGGGTTCGTTGGCCGCGAGCAACAGAGCGCCACGGTCTGCGGATCAATTTCAAACTGATCAAAGTCCACGCGGTATTTGAATCTGCGTCCGTCCAAATCGATGCTGGGTTTGAAAGACTTAAACACCTGCGTTTGAACCGGCACATCGGTGTAGCCAATGTACTCGGGTGCCATCGGCAGCACAATATTTTGCGGCTGGTTGTCACGGTTGGTACCACCGAACAGGTTAAACAGCTGGAAAAATGCGTTTTGGCTGCCGTTGGTGATGGCAATGTGATCTTCGCTGATGTCCCAGTTAAAGCGTTGATTGAGCCAATTGGCCAGCGTTTGTCGAAAACGTAGATGGCCTGCTGGCGAGGCGTAGCTCGCCACGCTCTGTGCAAATGCGCTCTCGTCTGCGGCCATCGCTTGGATCGCCTTTTGGAAGACTTGGTTGACCTTTGGCAAAATCGCCGGATTGCCGCCGCCGAGCATGCAGACATCGCCACTTTTTTGCGCGGCGACAATGTCATCCATCAATTGCAAAATGCCAGTGTCGCCGGTATAGCGATCGCCAAATTGCGAAATTCTCATGCGCCTAGCTTCTCTAGTACCCACGGCATGGCGTCTTCCTCGGGTGCCATGGTCTCGGTGGTATCGATCAACATGGGTGCTGCTAGCGCCGCGGCACCACATTCCTGCAGTGCGCCGTTGAGCTTTTGGCCGCCCATGCAGAAGCTATCGACGTAGCTGCTGTCACCAAGGGCCACCACCAAGCATTTTTTGCCGCTGAGATCGACAGACTTAGCAACCAAATCGTTGTAAAGGCTTTCTATGTTGTCTGGCACATCACCGACGCCGGTGGTAGAGCAGCTGGCCACGATGACGTCATAGTTCGTCAGGTCATCGGCACTCGGGTTGTCTAGCAGCGTGGCTTCATGGCCTGCGCCATTGATTGCGTCAGCAAGCTCCTCGGCAACAAATTGAGCACTTCCGTAAACTGAGCCAGCAATAACGGCAACTGATGACATTGGAACTCCTAAACGTTTAATCGGGTTAAAAGAGCGAGATTGTAACAATCCTGATCTAAGTGGGTGTTTTCAATTTGTGCCATCGATTGATCAGATCTGTTTCTTAATCGGTTCATATTCGACTTGAATTACATACGATCTAACACAAAATAATGCAGGTTAATCAGAGGGGAAAACATGTCTGCCTATCCAAGAGTCGCCGAATTTGTTGAAGCATTAAACACCAAGCTACTGGGTCAGCAACGGCTGGTCGAGCGCTTGGTATTGGCGCTGATTGCCGAGGGACATGTGTTGATTGAGGGCGCACCAGGGCTAGCCAAAACCCGTGCGGTGCGCGAATTGGCCAATAAGATGCAGGCCAGTTTTAAGCGTGTCCAATTTACCCCAGATTTGATGCCTGCAGATTTGACAGGGTCAGATGTGTTTCGCCCGCAGACCGGTGATTTCCAATTTCAGGCGGGGCCACTATTTCATCAGTTAATCCTCGCCGATGAGATCAATCGCGCGCAGGCCAAGGTGCATTCTGCGCTGCTCGAAGCCATGGCGGAGAAGCAAATTACAGTGGGTCAGCACACCTATCAATTGCCCAAGCCCTTTGTGGTCATCGCTACGCAGAACCCGCTGGAAAACGAAGGCACCTATGCCTTGCCAGAGGCACAATTAGACCGTTTTTTATTGCACGTCACGGTCGACTACCCCGACGCGGCGCTCGAAAAAGACATTCTCCAACTGGTTCGCGGCGAAGCTGCCAATCAACAGCCTGATGACGGTAGAGGAATGATTTCGCCCATCGAAATTCAGGCCGCGCAAAAAGAAGTGCAGCAGGTGAAGGTCTCGGCTGCGGTGGAAGACTATATGATCCGCTTGGTGATGGGCACACGAGAAGGAGGGGTATTGGCACCGCTCCTCGAGGCCGGGGTCAGCCCGCGTGGCACCATTGCGCTTGATCAGTGTTCGCGAGGCCACGCATGGTTGCGCGGCAGAGACTACGTGCTGCCCGACGACGTGCAAGCCGTGGCCCCAGATGTGCTGCGCCACCGTATGCTGCTATCGCTCAAAGCGCAGGCCTCCGGCATTTCGCGCGAGCAGTTGGTGCAGTCGCTGCTCGATCAAGTGTCGGCCGTTTAATTCAGATGGATTTTCCCGCTTCGGCCACAGAGCCTAGCTTGGACGATTGGTTGTCTTTGCGCGCATTGGTGCGCAATGCCAAACGCCAAGCTGTGGTGATGCCGAGCGCCAATGCGGTACAGCGCAAGTTGTCGCGTGGATTGGAGTTTGCGGGACTTCGCCAATATCTGCCGGGCGATGAGGCGCGCCATATTGATTGGCGGGTCTACGCCCGAAGTGGTGAGGTGTTTACCCGCGAGTTTTATCCCGAAACCAGCCATCTAGTGAGCATTAGTGTCGATGTCGCACCCAGCATGCAATTCGGATCGGTCAAGCAAACCAAACAAGTGATGGCCTATCGATTGATGGCGGCATTGGGATGGCACTTTAGCGAGTCTGGCGGGCAGGTGCCGCTCAGCGAGCTGCCCAGTCGCAATTTTGCGGCGCAACTCAATCAGCGATTTGACCGACGCGCCGAAGACGATTGGTTGCTTGGCCCCAGTGCTGGCACTCATGTGGTGATTTCCGACTTTAACCAAACCACGTTGGACCAAGTGCGCCATCAACGGCAAATACACGTCAACGCGCATTGGATCTGGGTGGTTGATCCCATGGAAAAAGCATTGCCAGCCAATGCGATGCCGTTTCGCATGAACGCTGACGCACCCGCGAAGGGGGCAACGGCGTGGTTGGCCAAGCAAACTGTCGACACCTCTTTTTCCGAGCGCGATGCCCGAATTAAGCGGTCGGCCGAGCGCTTAGCTGCGCAATTATCGGTGGTGCAAACCGACAGCAGTCTTCGCGATGCGCTGCGCCAAATATTGGGAGGGCGGCTTGGCTAATTCCCCGCTCTCGCCAGAGGTGTTGGCTGAACTTAAAGGCTTACAGATGCCACCTGTTCCAGAGGCGCCGCTGCCCTGGCTCTGGATGATATTGGCGGCGGTGTTGGCGACGTTGCTCATTTGGGCTGTTGTGACTTGGTGGATGAGACGGCCACGTCTCAGGGGTTGGAAAGTGTTGTTCGCCGAGGCGCAAGCCATCGAAGACGATATCGAGGCGCTGACTGCATTGGCGGTTTTGTGTCGGCGGTTCGTGTTGAGCAAATATGATGCGCCAGAGGTGGCTCGATTGTCTGGGGCGTCATGGGTGGCGTATCTTTCGACCCAGTTTGTTGCGCCAAGAGCGGCGTTTTCAGCCTTTTTGGCCGAGGGCATTTACCGTCCCGATGCAATTGATTCGCAAACGCGTGTGGCGATTTTTGCCGATGCGGCGGTTTGGTTTGAGGAGGCCAGCGCAAGATGAGTTTTGCTTGGTGGCCACTTGCCGCACTTTGGCCGGTTTATTTTGTGCTGCAGCGCGTCCTGCGCCGAACGCAAATTGCGGCGCCGCCGCTTGCGATGTGGGTGGATGCTCAGGTGCAATTTCGCGCGGCAAAGCGCAACCCATGGCCGCTGTTAATCTGGACTTTGCTGGTCGCAGCGGCAATGCGCCCGATCACACTGAGCGACCAAGCCGTGTACGAGCGCACCGGGCGTGATTTGCAAATGGCAATCGATGTGTCGGGCAGTATGGATGAGCCCGATTTTGTCATCAATCGCCAGCGCGTGACGCGGCTGGAGGCTGTCAAAGCGGTGGCGTACGACTTTATCGCCAAGCGACAAGGTGATCGTGTCGGTTTGATCATCTTTGCTGATCATGCCTATGTTCACACGCCCCTGAGTTACGACCTCAAGACGGCACAGCAGTTTTTGTTGGAGGTCGAGAGTGGGCTGGTGGGCCGCTCGACAGCCATCGGCGATGCCATTGCGCTCTCGGTTAAACGCTTGCGCGATCGGCCAGCAGATAGCCGGGTGCTGGTACTACTCACCGACGGCAGTAACACCGGCGGCACCATTCAGCCCAACGAAGCCACGGCACTTGCCAAGCAAACCGGCGTCCGAATTCACACCATTGGTGTGGGCAAGGCCAGCGAATCTTTGTTTATGTCGACGCCGGGACCAGACGAAGACTTGCTGCGGCTGATCGCTAGCGAGACCGGTGGTCAGTATTTCCATGCGGGCGATACACGTGCATTGCTCGGCGTCTACGATGCGATCAATCAAATCGAGCCCAGCCTCGATCCGGATCAAAATGCCAAGCGTTTTGTGGAGTGGTATTGGATGCCGTTGCTCGGCGCATTCGGGTTGCTGCTTTGGAGGCGTTGGCGATGAATTTTGTCATGCCTTGGTTTGGCCTGTTGTTTGGGCTGCTGTGGTGGATGCAGTATCGAAGCGCTCAGCACGCGCAATCGCCTTGGCTGACTGCCATTGAGTCTGCCGAGCTGCGTCAACATCTGCTGGGCGATGCATCAGTAACGCCGCGCGGTTGGGGGTTTTGGCTTGCGCTTAACCTGATGGTATTGGCGCTGATGCAGCCGCGCATTGACTTGGGTCAGAGCGCGCAATATCGCTCCAATATGGCCAGAGTCGTGGTGATGGATTTATCGCCCTCGATGCTGGCAAGTGATCTTTCGCCCTCTCGCGCAAAGCGCGCACAATTCAAACTCCGTGACATTTTGGCTTTGAGCCAAGCGGATCGGGTGGCGCTGGTGGGAATGGCCGCCGCAAGTTATGTGCTGTCGCCGCTGACCGAAGATCAGCGCACGCTCGAGCTGATGATCGATGGACTTGACCCCGAACTCGCGCCAGTGCCGGGCGGCAATGTGGCGGCTGCATTGGACGCGGCGTTGTCGCTGCTCGTGGGCGAGGGCGCTCAAGAAGGACAAGTGATCTTATTGAGCGATGCAACGGCGACTACAGCTGGGGATGTCGAGCGTGCAATGGCGGCGGCATCGTCCATCAATGCAGCGGGTTATCAGCTGTCGGTGGTGGGCACCGCCACAGACAGTAAAATCCAAGTTAACTATCAAGGGATGTCAGAGCTGACACAGTTCGATCCAGCGTTTTTGAATGAATTGGCGGGTGCCGGTGGCGGCGCTTACGTCGAGATGCGCGCCGATGATGGTGACTTGGCGCAGATTTGGCAGCAGGCGTCGGGGATCGGTTCCCGCGCCGGTGCGGGCAGTGGACAGGCAATCGGGCCCTATGTGTTGTTGTTGGCGTTGTTGTTACTGGCGATCAGCTGGAGGAACTGGGCATGAGACTGCTGTTCTGTTGGTTGAGCTTGATATCGGTGGCAGTCGCATCCGATTACGAAGCCTATCAGTCGCTTCAACAGGGAGACGCCAAGACAGCGGCTGAGCAAGCGCAATCGCCCGCTTGGCAGGGCGTGACCCGTTTTGAGACGGGCGATTACCAAGCGGCGATCGAGGCTTTTGATCAGGACGATTCGGACACCGCCGCCTACAACGCGGCCACATCTCGCGCATTTGCGGGTGACGTCGAGGGCGCGATTGCTGGTTATGAAGCGTTACTCGCATTGCAGCCTGAGCATATGGATGCAAAGCATAATCTCGAGGTGCTAAAGCGCGAGCAGTCGTCCTCTGAACAATCCTCAGAGGGTGAGTCCGGCGAGGATGAGCAACAGACTGAGCCCAACGACCAAGGCCAAGGCCGTTCTGAGCAAAATGCGGAACAATCACAGTCTGCACAAACCGGCGATACAGAGGGGGAGCCGACACAGCCTCAACAGGCGCAAGCGGCACCGACTGCCGATCCGCGCGATGCTGAGCCACTTGATTTTGATGAGCAAGCGGTTGAGCAATGGTTGGGCCGCGTCAAAGAAGGTGATCTCAATTTGCTGAAGCAGCGGGTCTACATGATGCATCGGCGCGACCATCGCAACCTCGTGCGACCGCCGGCGGGGCAGTGGTAATGCGCGCGCTATTACTGTGGTGCTTGCTAAGTGTGGCCGCCTTCGCCGTCGAGGTGACGGTGGATCGCCAATCGGTGTATTTGGGCGAGTCCATTCAACTAAACATCACCCATCAAGGGGCAGATGACATTGATCTGACGCCACTGGAGCACGATTTTAATGTGGTTTATCGAGGGTTCTCACAGAGTCGACGCTTGACCAATCAGGGCTTGTCAGTCGAGCAAGTGGTGACACTCGGGATTGAGCCCAAACGCGAAGGCTTGCTGGAGATACCCTCTCTGCGCGTCGATGGCAAAGACACTGCGCCAATCGCGATTACCGTGCGTACCGATGAGGAATTGCAGCAGGCATTTCGCCTGACATTAGATGTCGACCGCGATGAGGTGTACCTCAATCAGCAGGTGATGTTGCGCGTGCGTCTTTACCACGCGAGGCCACTCGATGGCGGCTCTCTGGCAGACCCGCAGGTGGACTCTGGCGTGCTGCGTAAAATCGGTGCAGACGTCAACAGCACGGCGGTCATCGATGGCGTTGAATATAGCGTGATTGAGCGTCGCTATTCGTTGATCACCGATAAAGTGGGACCGCTGGCAGTCGAGGGCGTCAGCGCGCGATTGCGCGTCAGCGCTCAGTCTAGACGGGGATTTCGTGCGGGCCGAGACGTGCTGCTGGAGGCTGAGCCCAAAACCATCAATGTGCTGCCAATTCCGAGCGGTGCCGGAGGCTGGTGGCTACCGGCCAGTGATCTCACGCTCGAGGAACTGAGCGCCACACCAGATGTGATGCAGGTGGGCGACCAATGGGCGCGCAAGATCCGTATCCGTGCCAAAGGTGCTCAAGGTGTGCAGCTGCCGCCACTGGAAATCGGCGCGGTCAACGGCGTCAAATTGTATCCATCGCCCGGTGAGTCTCGCGTGCAATTGGACGATGACGGCGTCATTGGTCTGCGTGAGGACACTTGGTCCGTGGTTGTCACACAGCCCGGAAGCATTGAGCTGCCTGAAATCACGGTCAGATGGTGGAATGTTGATCGCAATCAGTGGCAGATCAGTCGCTTGCCGCCTGTGACGTTAGCGGTTGAAGGGGAGCCATCGACCGAAGTGTTGCCCGTTGTTGAGCCGATGAGGGTCGAGCAGGATCAGTCTTCTGAAGCTGCTGTTCTAGCGTCGTTTGATATTGGCGGCGTATTGCGTTGGCTCGGTGCGGTTGTACTGGTCGCGGCGATGCTCGGCGTTGTGAGTATTGCGATCAATCGATACCTCAACCGCCCCGAACGTCGTTGGCATCAGCTGCTGGCCGGTGATCGCGAGCGTCAAATGAAGCTATATCAAATACTCAGCGCCTTGCCGCAATGTGAGCAAACCAAGCCTTGGATGGCATTATTTGGCGCTTATCTGTACGCCGAGCCGCGCCAGAGTTTGACCGAGCTCAAAGAGAGCGCCCCTGCGGTTTTTAAAGCGTTCATCCGTGCGCGGAATTCAAAAAAACCATCAAATTCTTCGGAGCAGTTGCCGCTATTGTGAGCATGGCGGCCGCTTTGATGTGGCTTGTATATTGCTAACTGGTTCACATTACTTGGCGATTTGATGGCGTAATGGCTGAAGAAATCGAAGAAAAACCCATTAAGAAATCCTCAGGACTAGGCAAGAAGTTCGCGCTGGCGTTTGTCATTTTGACATCGGTGCCGCTGTTGGCTGTCCTTTGCATCATTGTGCTCAACGAGATCGGTAATCTTGGCGGCGTCATGAGTGTGGTTGAAATGGAGCAGAAAATCGAATCTGAGGTTGAGACTCGACTCAGAGCGCTCACACCGGCAGGCGATATGCCTAAACTCTCTGCTGTACGCACCAAGCCCGAGCAATTGATTGACGCCGAAGGCATGTTTGCCGTCGAGGACTACCTCCAGCTGACGCGCGAGCGGAACTTGAGTCTGTCGCGCATGCACAATCTGTCCTTTAAAAAAGTTGCGATCGATCCCGGCCATGGTGGACGTGATGATGGCGTCAAGTATGGCAGTAGCGTTGAGAAAAACATCCTGCTCGATGTGAGTTTGAAGATTAAACAAATTCTGAAAAGCGAATACGGCATTGATGCGGTGCTGACCCGCGAGGACGATGAAAATCTATCTATGGGTGATCGTATCCAGCGTGCGGCGCGTCAGGGCTCGGACTTGATGGTCTCATTGCATATGAGCAAGACGCCCGGCGATGACAGTTTCCCACTGCACAGTTATTATTTTGGCATTGCAGATGATCCAAATACCCTTGAAAACATCAGTTTGATCAACCGCGATGGATCGCTGTCTCTGCGTAATTTTTCAGATGCACTTGATGTCTACTCTCGCGGCCTGATTGCCTCGGACTCTCTCGAATTAGCACGGCGTGTGCACGGCCAAGTGTCGCAAGTGAGTCAAGATTTCAACATGGTGGCAGTTGATGACATTGGCGTGTCGTCAGCACCAATTACGCAGTTGCTGGCCGCAGATATGCCCGCCATGTTGCTGGAGTTTGGCACCATTGCCAATGCCAGGCAGGCGAGCTTCTGGGATCAGGAGGCGAACCGTCGCCACCTTGCTGAAGCCGTTGCGTCTGGGATTGCGGGCTATATACTGGTGAACACCGCTTCAGCCGAGTAAACCCCTGTGTTAAAACGTCTATTTGTAAGCCTCTTCTTACTGGTTAGTGGCTTTGCCTATGCGGAGCTTCCGTCTGGTTTAGTCTCAATTTCTACCTCAGCCTCGACTGCTGTGGCTCCGGATGAATATGTTGCCTCGGTGTCTGTGCAACATATTGACCGAGTCGCGGCCGTGGCGGCTGATGAAGTCAACCGTGCCATGCAAAATGCGCAAGCCCTCGCCGCCCAGCGACAGATAGAACTGTATTCCGGTGGTTACAACACGTACTTCGATCGCAAAAATAATCGCTTTGTGATGAGTGCCACCGCCACACTGGTGGCCGACGACAGCGCGCGACTTGCCGAACTGATTGCCGAGCTGCAGAGCAGCATGAACTACAACGGCACTGCCGGACGCTTAAAGCCCGACACCCGTGCGGCGAGTGAGAATGATCTGATAGCAGAAGCCATTGCCAAATTCCATGACCGAGCGCGGTTGGTGGCCAACTCACTGGGCGGGAATAGCTACCGCATCTATGACCTAGATGTGCAAACCCAAGGCGAACCACCTTACCGTCCGATGGCGATGATGCGTTCGAGTGTACAGGCCGAAAGCGTGGCCGCGCCGTCAATCGAGCTGGATGATGAGCAGGTTAGCGTTTCGGTGCGCGGGCGCATTGTGGTCGAGGGGCTTTAAAGCCCCTTTAGGGCACTTCTAAAAAAAACCTCGCAATGTCCCCTTGGGCGGGGCTTATAGCGCACTAGCGTTGTCGTAGCGCTAGATAAGGGAACAACCCTTATACATCGAGCTTCTCCTAGCCCAGCACGCTATAAGACTCCCGCGAAACACTCAAAGGGTTTTTAGAAGTGCCCTCAAGACTGTAAGCTGATCTCACGGCTATGGTAAACCTCACGCAGCACGAGGCGGGTATTGGTACTGGCAATGCCCGGCAGTGACAGAATTGAGCGCGTGTACAAAAGCTCGAAGTCTTTGGCATCTCGATAGATCACGCGGATGACATAGTCGTATTCTCCAGACACCAGATAGACATCTTGTACCGCCGGTATTGCAGCGGCTGCGAGCTCAAATTCGCGGAAGGCTTTTTCGTTTTGTTTCTCCAGCCGAATATTCACAAACGCCACGCCGTTAAGGCCGAGTTTGTCGCGATCTAGCTGCGCATGAAATCCCTGAATGATTCCGCTGTCGAACAATTGTTTAGTACGCCGCAAACAGGTGGAGGGTGCCAGTGACAGCTGCTCTGCCAGTTCATAATTACTGAGTCGTGCATCCTTCTGTAGTGCACTTAGGATTTTACGATCTGTGGAATCGATGTTTAATTGAGTCATGGCTTGAATTTTTGTGCATCAAATAAGTCAAATTTAGGCCAATATAATGACGCAATGATTTATTTGTTTCAAACGAAACCGTCAAACTACACTTCAAATTCACACCGATTAAGAGGCCCAAGATGATTGTTGGCGTACCAAAGGAAATAAAGAATCACGAATACCGCGTAGGCCTTGTGCCTCGTTCGGTTAGCGAGTTTGTCCGTGCTGGGCACTCGGTCAAAGTTGAAACACAAGCAGGTGCTGGTATCGGTGCGTCGGACGACGACTACCGTGCAGCCGGTGCAGAGATTGTCGATACCGCTGAAGAAATCTTTGCCACCGCTGAAATGGTCGTCAAGGTCAAAGAACCGCAGCTTCATGAGTGTGCACAACTGCGTGAAGGCCAAATTTTGTACACCTACTTGCATCTGGCGCCAGATTGGGCGCAAACCGATGCGCTGATTAAATCTGGTGCCACCTGTATTGCTTACGAAACTGTCACCGATGCCAATGGTCGCTTGCCGTTGTTGGCGCCGATGTCACGTGTTGCTGGTCGTATGTCCATCCAAGCGGCAGCGAGCGGTTTGGAGAAAAAGAATGGCGGTCGTGGCCTGTTGTTTGGTGGCGTGCCCGGGGTTGAGCCTGCGAAGGTGTTGGTACTTGGCGGCGGTGTTGTCGGTCGTAACGCAGCTGAAATGGCCGTGGGCTTGCGCGCGGATGTCACGGTGTTGGATCGCTCGGATGCGGTACTCAACGATATCGATCAGTGCTTCGATGGCCGTGTCAAAACGATTTTCTCTACCCAAAGTGCGATTGATGAGCTGATTACGCAGGCAGATGTTGTGATTGGTGCGGTTTTGATTCCTGGCGCATCTGCACCAAAACTGGTTCGCAAGTCGCATCTCGCCACCATGAAACAGGGTGCGGTGATGGTAGATGTCGCTGTCGATCAGGGCGGCTGCTTCGAAACCACCCACGCCACCACTCACGCAGATCCGATTTACAGTGTCGACGGCATTGTTCACTACTGTGTGGCCAATATGCCGGGTGCAGTGCCATTGACTTCATCGACAGCATTAAACAATGCGACCTTGGGTCATGGATTGAGCATCGCAAACAAAGGCTGGGAAGCTGCACTCGCAGCAGACGCAGGCTTGATGAATGGCTTGAATGTGCACGCAGGCATGGTCACCAATGCGCAAGTTGCTGAAGCGCATGGCTTGGCACTTAGGGAAGTAAGGGTGGCGTAAAACGACAACTATGTCTTAGGCGTGACGGCACTTACCCTCGTCGTCGCGTGACTTTGATGCCTCGGTCTGGCGAAGTTTGCGCTGGGTCGAGGCTTTTTTATGCCAATGCCCTCGGCGATGCAATCGGCATCGCACGGGATTGATTTTGGTTTTTGTGCAATCTTCCTCGTTTGTTTAAGTCGGCCGACAAGCTGCCTTAATATCACGCCCAATTGGCCGCTGAACTGATATAGAAAATTAACCATAAATATCAGACATCAGTGGCACATAACGTAGCGGTCAAGCGGCACGCGCTCGATCAAGTATTTCGACAAATGCGTTTCACCATTTTCGGTGGGGCAGCGGCGTTGCTGGCAGTCGTGGGACTGCTCTATCAGCATGTCGACGCCATTACGCTATTGGCGTGGCTCTCCATGGGAATCACGACTTACGGTGCGCGATATTGGCTTTGGAATGCATACCAATCGCAGGCAGATTTTCGCGATTTACGCTATTGGAAAACATTTATCACGGTACTGATGGGGTCAACGGGTGTGTTGTGGGCCTCGATGTGTCTGATATTCGATGTTGATTGGCCAACCTATGTACAAATTCTGTTTGGGTTGGCATTGGCTGTGGTGTTTGTGTTTAGCGTGTTCACCTACTCGAGCCTGTTTCTCAGCGTTGTGGCCTATGCCACACCGATCACACTCGGTGTGATCGTGTTGATCATCAAATTTAACCATGCGCAACAACTGTTAATCATTCCGGTATTTTTGCTCTGTGTATTTGCTGTTTTGGCGGCAAGTCTGCGCGGACATCAGCTCAATCAAACGCTGATACTTGCCGCGGTGAACGCCACGGCGCTCAACCGCAAACTAAAAACGCAACTGCAAAAGCTAACCACGCAGCTCAAGTTGATGCGTTTTGAGTTGATCAAACTCACCGATCGGGCCGAGATCAAAGAGTCGCTGGTTCAGGCCTCGCATGAGGCTGTGTTCTTGATTGATGTTGAGAGTCGTTGCATTACCGAGTGCAATCGCTCGGCATCACGATTGTTTCGTCTGCCGCCGTCGGCCATTGTCGGTAAAGAGGTGGATAAGTTTTTTATCTCTATGGAAACGGGGGCTGCTGTCCGTGAGCAATTTGATTTGCTGCGCTCCGAGCAGCAAAGTGAGGCTGAAGCCGAAACTGAAATTATGCTCGGCCGCACCGATGGCAGTGGTGTCATGTGTGAGCTGCGCTCGACACGTATTCAAAATCGGCGTAAGCAAATGGTGCGCATTTCTCTGTTGGATATCACCACGCGCAAGCGCGTACAAATGCGCTTGGAAGAGAGTGAAACCCGCTATCGCACGCTGTTTGATAACAATCCTTCGATCTGTATTACGTTGTCGACCACGGGCTATATCCTCGATATCAACACCAAGGGGGCGATTCATTTAGGTTTTCCCGATGGCCGGGCATTGGAAGGTCGCTTGGTGGGAACTCTGCTGAACCAAGGCGACAAAATCCGCAGTGCACGCTATTTGCGCTCAGCGGCTTCGGAGCCGGGCAAAACTTTCCGCTGGGAGCACTCGGTGGTGGGTGCCGAAGGGCAAATGCTGCGAGTTCGCTCGTCTTTGATCGCCATTAAATCCGGCCACGATTTGCAATTGTTATTGGTTTGGGAAGACATTACCGAAACCGATGAGCTAAACCGCAAACTTCGCTGGCAAGCCAGTCATGATTCGTTGACTGGCCTGCTCAATCGCCAAGCCATGGAGCAAAATCTGCAGGTGCTGATCAATGATGGTGCGCCTGATCAAACACATAGCTTTTGTCTGATCGATCTCGATCAATTCAAAATCGTCAATGACACTTCAGGACACCAAGCGGGCGACGAACTACTGCGCCAAGTCTCCAAACTTATGCAGAGCACACTCCGAGAACGGGATCTACTTGCGAGAATCGGTGGCGACGAATTTGCCGTGATTTTGATTGATTGCCCAGAATACAAAGCCATTGAAATTGCCGAGCGCTTGCGCGAGCTCATCGACGAGTTTCGTTTTCAGTGGGAAAACAATAGCTTCAAAATCGGTCTGTCGCTTGGACTGGTGACGTTTGAGCCCAAAACCTGGCGGCTTGAGCGCATTTTGAGCTCTGCCGATGCCGCGTGTTACCTCGCCAAGGATCGTGGCAAGAACCGGATTGAGGTGTTTACCAACGACGATGCAACGGGCGAGCGCCAGCTGGGAGATATGCGCTCAGCCGCAACACTGATGCAGCACATTGAGGAGGGCCGCTTCTCTTTAGTGACGCAAGTAATCCATCCTCTGACTGTCGAAGGCCAGATTCGCTGTGAGCTATTGGTGCGTATGAAAAACGATAGCGGTGACTTGGTCAGTCCGGGCTCGTTTATGGGGGCGCTGGAGCGATTCAATGTGGTTACCGCGCTAGACCGTTGGGTTATCGAAGAAGCGTCACATTGGATAGAGAAGCATCAAGCCCAACTCACGGCGGTGGATTCGGTGGCGATCAATGTCTCCGCGCAATCCGTTATCGACGAACGATTCGAGCAGTTTGTGGTCGAGGCGTTGCGTTCAAAACCCGACGTGGCCACGAAGCTGGTATTTGAGATTCAGGAAACCGCGCTGTTATCCAATTTGACGCGCGTGCGCGAGTTTATTGATACGCTCAAAGGCCATGGTATCCGCTTTGCGGTAGACGATTTTGGTAGCGGCCTCACGGCGTTTGATTATTTGAAACAAACGCACTTTGAGTACATCAAAATTGATGGGCGCTTTACACGGCATGTTGACGCCGATCCTTTTGTGCAAGCCATGCTGCGCTCGATCCACGAAATTGCGACATTGTTGCAATTGCGTACGGTGGCCGAATCGGTAGAGAGTGATGAGGTGCTCGGCTGGCTGCGTGCGCACAAGATCGATTATGCGCAAGGCTACGTATTATCTGCCCCAGAGCCGACTGAGCAATTTCTCAAATCGCTGAAAAATAAAGTCCGATAACCGGCGCAGTTAGCGGCCTGATTTAGCCTTTGTTGGAGTTGTCTCACTGCGACGCTTCTCAGGTGCACCACTGGTAGTCGCAACGGAGTAATATCAATCCAAGCAAGCACGTAGAATACGCCCAGTTTAGTGTTATAAGAGTGCGAATAGCATGGCTCATTTCAGCGTGTTCTCACTTGTGCGTAATGCCTTGAATTACCACAAGGATTGGCCGCGTCAATGGCGCAGCCCGGAACCCAAATCTCACTATGACGTGATCATCGTTGGTGGTGGTGCGCATGGTTTGGCAACGGCATATTACTTGGCCACCGAGTGTGGTATCACCAATGTCGCTGTCCTCGAACGCGCTTGGATTGGTGGAGGCAACAGTGGGCGCAATACCACCATTGTTCGCTCAAACTATCTATGGGACGAGTCTGCAGCGCTCTATGACCACTCGGTCAAGCTCTGGGAAGGTCTGTCACAAGAGCTCAATTACAACGTCATGTTCTCGCAGCGTGGCTTGTTGCACCTTGCGCATTCTGTACACGATATGCAGGAGATTGGCCGTCGCGGCTCTGCAATCCACCTCAACGGCATTGACTCCGAGTTTGTCACACCTGAGAAGGTCAAGGAGATGGTGCCGTTTATTAATCTCAACTGCCGCTACCCTGTGATGGGCGCGTTATTGCAGCGTCGTGGCGGGACTGCCCTGCACGATGCAGTGGTTTGGGGCTACGCACGTGGCGCGGATGCCGCGGGCGTCGATATCATCCAGAACTGCGAAGTGACGGGCTTTAAGATCGAAGACAACACCGTGGTCGGTGTCGAAACCAGTCGTGGCGATATTATGGCCAATAAGGTCGGTGTTGTGGCGGCGGGTCATTCCTCTGTGATGGCTGAAATGGCCGGTTTCCGTATGCCGCTGGAAAGCTTCCCATTGCAGGCGTTGGTTTCTGAACCGCTCAAGCCGTTGGTGGATAATGTCATTATGTCCAACGGTGTCCATGCGTATATCAGTCAGTCGGACAAGGGCGAGCTGGTCATCGGTGCAAGTTCCGATGCTTACACCAGCTACTCCCAGCGCGGTGGGTTCAACGTCATCGAAGACACTTTGCAGGCGATCTGTGAGCTCTACCCGGTCTTTAAGCGCGTAAAAATGATGCGCCAATGGGCTGGGATTGTCGACGTTACCGTCGATCGCTCGCCAATCATCACCAAGACGCCAGTTAACAATCTTTACTTCAACTGCGGTTGGGGTACGGGCGGCTTTAAAGCGACGCCGGGCTCGGGCAATGTATTCGCGCACTCCATTGCACGTGGCGAAATGCACCCAGTGGCCGAACCGTTCTCTATGTTCCGATTCCATAGCGGCGCGTTGATTGACGAAGGCGCTGCGGCTGCGGTTGCTCACTAACTACACTGAGGAAAGAAGATGTTTGTAATTGAATGCCCTTGGTGTGGCAAACGAGATCAGAGCGAATTTATTACCCACGGTGAGGCGCACATTGCTCGCCCAACCAACGGCCATGAAATGACCGATGCCGAGTGGGGCGATTATGTGTTTTTCCGTGACAACCCCAAAGGTATTACGCGCGAGCGCTGGATTCACACGCACGGTTGCGCACGTTGGTTCAACGTTATGCGTCATACCGTGACCGAAGAAATTTTCGCCACTTATAAACCGACCGATCCCAAGCCGGAGCTTCCGGAGGGCTCAGAATGAGCCAGTATCGTTTAAAACAAGGCGGTCGCATCGATCGCAACAAATCTGTGAGTTTTGTCTTCAATGGCAAACGCTACCAAGGCTGCGAAGGCGATACGCTTGCCTCAGCGTTGCTCGCCAATGGCGTGCATCTCGTAAGCCGCTCATTTAAGTACCATCGCCCGCGCGGCATCATGGGCCACGGCTGGGAAGATCCCAACGCACAGATCCAGCTGGAAAAAGGCGCTTTCACCACGCCCAATGTGTTTGCAACCATTCAAGAGCTGTACAACGGTCTTGAGGCAGAGTCGCAAAACTGCTGGCCATCGGTCGAGAAAGACATCGGTGCGATTAACTCGATGCTGTCGCGGTTTTATGTTGCCGGCTTCTACTACAAAACCTTCAAATGGCCACGCGCAGCGTGGGAAACTCTTTATGAGAAAGTGATTCGTCGTGCAGCGGGCATGGGCAAAGTGCCAGAGCTTCCCGATCCGCATCGCTATGAGCATATGCATGCGTACTGTGATTTAGCCATTGTGGGTGCAGGCCCTGCCGGGATTGCCGCTGCGTTGACTGCGGCCAAAAGCGGCAAGCGCATTATGCTGATCGAAGACGCACCAGAGCTTGGTGGCAGCTTGCTTGGCGAGCCCGGCACCATTGATGGTGCACCGAGCGACCAATGGTTGGCCTCAGCCAAAGCTGAGCTCGATGCGGCTGAGAACGTCACAGTGCTGACGCGCACGCAGGTTGCGGGTTATTACGACTATAACTACCTGGTGGCCTCTGAGCGTGTCACCCATCACCTGTCACCAAACACCCCAAGCAAAGCGCCCCGCGAGCGTCTGTGGAAGATTCGCGCCGAGCGCGTGGTGTTGGCGACCGGCGCGATTGAGCGCCCGATGGTGTTTGCTGACAATGATCGTCCCGGGATTATGATGGCCTCTTCGGTGATGGCATACATCAATCACTATGGCGTATGTCCAGGCCAGAAGATCGTGGTGTTTACCAACAACGACTCTGCGTATCGAGCTGCTGCAGCGATGCAAGATGCGGGTGCCAGCGTGGTGGTCGTTGATGTGCGCGCTGAAGTTGATGAGGCACTGAAAGCTAAGTTTGAAGTTCACTGCGGCGCTGGGATTACTGGCGTCGACTACAGCGTCAAAAACGGCATCCGTTCGGTTGATGTGCATGCAATCAGCGCTGATGGCAGCACCATTGAAGGGCCGGGGTCCACCATTGAATGCGATCTCGTGGCACAGTCTGCGGGCTGGCAGCCGACGGTTCATCTGCACACGCAGGCACGTGGCAAGCTCAATTGGGATGCTGATCGACTATGCTTTGTGCCAAACGGCACCCATGTGGTCAATCCAAATACCTCAGTCGGCGCAGCCAATGGCACATTCGGTTTGGCCGATGTCATGGCGGAAGGCGCCGCAGCGGCGAAGTCACTGCTTGCAGAATTGAGTGTTGATGTCGAAGCCGTCGTGCCAAGCGCGGCAGAGAATCACGCCTTTGGCAGTATTCGTGAGCTATGGATCGTGCCGACCACGCACCCGGTGGGCGAGGGCAAGAAGAAGCATTTCCACGAATATCAAAACGACGCCACCGCGGCGGACGTTTGGCTGGCCAAGCGCGAAGGCTTCGAGTCCGTAGAGCATCTGAAGCGCTACACCAACACGGGCCGGGGTACTGATCAAGGCAAGCTATCAAACGTCAACGGTCTTGCCATTATGGCCGGTGCGCGTGGTTTGACGGTGCCAGAAGTCGGTTTCACGACCTTCCGCCCACCTTATACGCCACTGACCTTCGGGGCGGTGATGGGCCAAACCAACGACGACACCTTCACCCCTGCCCGTCAAACGGCAATGCACCAGTGCCACGTCGAGCGTGGCGCGGTGTTCGAAGATGTTGGCGATTGGAAGCGTCCCTGGTATTTCCCCAAACACGGCGAAAGTATGCACGACGCGGTGCAGCGCGAGTGCTTGGCGGTACGCCAGAGTGTGGGGGTGCTCGATGCCTCAACGCTCGGCAAAATCGACATCAAGGGCAAGGATGCACGCAAGTTCCTCAACATGCTCTACACCAACAATTGGAGCAAGTTGGGCGAAGGACGCTGCCGCTATGGCCTGATGGTCAATGAGCACGGCATGGTGTTTGACGATGGTGTCACCACTTGTATTGGTGAAGATCATTTCCATATGACCACCACCACCGGCGGCGCAGCGCGCGTCATGACCTGGATCGAAGAGTGGTTGCAAACCGAATGGCCAGATTGGGAGGTTTACGCCACCAGTGTCACCGAACAATGGTCAGTGCTCAGCATTAACGGCCCAAAGTCACGTGAACTTTTGGCCGAGCTGACAGACATTGACCTCAGCAGCGAAGCCTTTCCATTTATGAGCATGCGTGAAGGCAATGTGTGCGGTGTTCCTGCACGTGTTTATCGTATCTCGTTTACCGGTGAGCTGACCTACGAGGTCAATGTGCCAGCGCGCTATGGTCGCTATGTCTGGGAACAAGTGTTCAAGGCGGGCGAAAAATACGACATCGTGCCCTATGGCACTGAGGCCATGCACGTCCTGCGTGCGGAAAAAGGCTTCATTATCGCCGGTCAAGACACCGACGGCACCATGACACCGATGGATCTCGGTATGGATTGGATTGTCGGCAAGAAGGAAGACGCCATAGGTCGCCGTTCTTGGTCGCGTAGCGATACCTCGCGCGCAGGGCGTAAGCAACTGGTGGGCTTGTTGACCCAAGACCCCAATGTGGTGTTGCCAGAAGGTACGCATGCAGTTTCGCGAGTGCTGCCAGCGCCGCCGATGGATATGATCGGTCATGTCACGTCGAGTTACATGAGCCCGAATTGTGGCCGCTCGATTGCCATGGGTTTGATCAAAGACGGCCTCAATCGCATGGGGCAAACAATTGATTTCGTACTGATGGACGGCACTAGCGTGCCCGCGAAAATTGTAAAACCAATCTTTTTTGACGAAGCAGGGGAGCGCGGTCGTGACTGAGTTAGCTTTCGAACCCACTATCGACTTGCCAGTACAAGGCGAAGTCATTAACACCCCGAGTGTCACCGTGTCGGCATTGCCCATCGCTGGCAAGCTCGTGCTGCGTGCTGAGGGTGATGCAATTGCTAAGGCGGTCAAGAAGGCGCTAAAACTGGAGCTGCCAAAGGG
The DNA here is from genome assembly GCA_013373515.1 of Gammaproteobacteria bacterium. GTDB lineage: Bacteria > Pseudomonadota > Gammaproteobacteria > JABXHR01 > JABXHR01 > JABXHR01. The sequence goes on from JABXHR010000017.1 coordinate 21,973, forward strand.
TGTCACTGACCTTACCCGCGCGGATGGTATCGAAGCGATGTGGATGGGGCCAGATGAAACGCTGCTGGTTTGTGATATCGATCAGCTAGCCGCTACCCAAGCGGCCATCGGCAAAGCCGCGGCTAAACTACACCATTCGCTGGTTGATGTGAGCGATTATTACATCTCGATGCAGATTCAAGGTGCCAAAGCGCGCGAAGTGCTCGCTAAGCACGTTCCGGCAGATATGCACCCCAGTGCCTTTGTGGACGGCACTGTAATTCGTACACGATTCGCCAAAGCAACGGCCGTACTGGTTGCGCGCGGCGATGATACGTTTGAACTGATGGTGCGTTGGAGCTTTGCGCAATATGCTGCAGAGTTGCTGCGAGTGTCTTGTTTGGAATACGCCTAAGACACGCTGAAATCGCCCCGAGCTGGGGCGATTTTTCAAAATTTCACACGATTAGGATTGACCTAAGGCTGGTCGGTAAACGTGCCCGTTTTCCAGAAGATTAGTGGTGTAAATATCCAGTCTTTTAACACGCCTCCCTCCTTGTATTGCCGCCAAGATGCTATATTTAGTGCATCAATAAACTTTGGACTATAGATGTTGCGCGCGCAAATTTTGCTTGTCGGTGTCATCACTGGATCGGCTCAAGCCGTCGAACTGACGGATTATATTGTTCCAAATAGTTTCTATGAGGCGGCCTATATTAGTGGTTCGTTGAATGCGGCTTCGAGCACCGAAGGCGATCAAGCCCAGTACAACTCCAATCTACAAGCCAATTATGAGCAACGTCGCTCAACGCTGCCCGTGTCTTGGCAGCTGAGCGTTGATACTTTCGGCAGTGCCAAGCGCGGCAGTGCAGAAGGCGACGAGCAAGAATCCCAATTTCAACTCGATCTCGGCGCATCTTACGATCGCTACTTCAATGCTCAGGATCCTTTGTTCTGGACAGCAGGGGTTGATTTTTCCTCGGCAGGCGGCAGCGCGGCGGTCTCTCAATCGGATGCCGATTTGAATTTGGGCATCGGTCGGGGGCGAATTTTTGATGCCACACCGCTGGCTCGCGTGCTGCGTATTCAAGAGGAGTTGCTGCGCTACGAGCTCATCGAAGTCGAGATCGCAGACGATCTATTGCTCGAAATGGCAAAAGTTGTCGCCAAGGAAGCAGAGTACCGTTCTGAATATCAAGCCACGCAAGTGGAAGGCACTGACAAGGGTTATCAGGCCTACATCGTTGCCGACTTGGAAGCCATTCTCAATCGCGAAAAACTCTTGGTGGGCAATAGCCTCGGCGCGGTAGGTGCGCTTCGAATTGCAGAAGTCTTATTTGATGAATCAGTTAGTCCGCGCAAACACGGCTGGGTGGCTCGCGCTGGATTGGCGGTATCGCGCAATGAAACTGACGGGGTGGTTGAAGAGTCTGATCCAGCATTGAGTTTAGATTTCGAATATGCGCAGCCCTATGGCTATCGTGGTCAACTGACCAATACCGCTCGTTTCGTGCCGTCTTCCGATCGCACACGCGTCAGTAACTCATTGAGTTACACCTATGAGGTGACAGATACGATCGACTGGGAAAACACTTGGGATTGGCGCCTTGTCGACAATGAGCTGGGTAGCGACAGTACCCACACGTTAAGTTCTCGCTACGTGGTGCAAGTTACAGAGTCTCTCAATTACACCTTGGGAATGGAGTTGTCTCGCCGGGACGGCTTTGACGAAGACAAAAACGAAATTGAGCGTGCCGATTCTGCGCTGACCATGTCATTACGCTATCGTTTACGCTAGCAAACGCACTGGTTACGAGTTTGCTACCGGCGGTTGCGCAGCCTATCTACTTCCTCCAAGCTTAGCGTGCGTGCGCTATCTGACAGTAGTAATGGTTTTCCGTTAACAATCGGGTAAGCGCTTGCACTGGCCGAACACCAGAGCTCTTCACCTATTTGGGTTAAAGGTGCTTTTGTGACTGGGCAGACTAACAGTTTTAAGGTCGTTGGGTCGACGTCGCTTTTTGTGCTCATGGTTTTGTGTGCTAGGATGGCAGAATTTTGTCAACAGCGAAATTAACTGTATGAAAACTTGGCACAAATTATATGCGCTGTGTGGTGTGATGTTAGCGGCTTCCTGTGCACAACTTCAAGTGGCACCTACAGACCCGAATGAAACTGTCTCGAGCACGATTTTAGATGTCGCTCAAAATATCGTGTCATCACAAATCGCGTACTCATCTGTTCCCTCAAATCTAGCAGATTGTTCTGGCATTTTTCTTCGTGCTTCAGAGCAATTGGGCAACCGCTGTGTCGGGCTGAACTATCCCTCTCCTAGTGAAGCAAGATCGACCGCGGACATTGCACAATGGTTTGCAAGCCAAGGTCAGTTTATGGCGGTGAATTCATTGTCCGATATCGACAGCCTGCTACAGCCTGGTGATGTGGTGTTTTACAGCACTCGATCACAGCGTGGTTCGTCAGTGTCTTTCCGCGATTACGACCATATGGGGATTGTTGTTGGATTGACTAGAAACAGCCAGTATCAGATTACAGGCTATCGCCTGTTACAAGGACGTAAGCCGGGAACGAATGCGCAAGTCTCTAGCTATCACAAGCGTGCAACCAATAACGATCGCCCTTTAGGCAATGGCAATCAATATTTAGTCGGGATCGCCAAACTGTGTCGTGGATCGATGTGTACCTGTGAAGGCGACAACTTAGCGGGCATGCTCGAGTCCAAACCCGTCGAACCTAACGCACCTGCTGCGGTCGATGTCGCTAAGGCGGAGCCTGCATTGGAAGAGCCCGAAGTGGTCAAAGTGTCGGCTGGTGATATTGGCACCGAAGTCAAATTGCCAAACGGTAAGCGCAAGAAAGTTTTGCAGGTGCTCAAAGGTGGCGCCAGTTATTACGCGGAGTATTTTCATGGCCGTTTGACCGCCAACGGTGAGCGTTTCGACATGAATGCCATGACTGCCGCTCACAAGACCTTGCCGTTCGGAACCTGGGTACGTGTGCGCCGCACCGATACTGGTAAGTCTGTCATTGTACGCATTAATGACCGAGGCCCATTTATCAAGGGCCGCATTATTGACCTATCCAAAGAAGCAGGGCGCCGCTTGGGTCTGATGAAAATTGGCGTGGCAAAGGTTGAAGTTGACGTTCTGGGTTGATTGAAGAAAATCAATTCGCCGATATACTGTATTTAGATACAGCGTTGGGTGGCGCATGCAATCAATCTTAGAACAATGGCTCGCCGGTGTTAGGGGGATCGGGCAAGGTTTGCAGACTGACTACGGCAATGGGCTGGTCGTTGGTCTGTTTGCTGGGATTGCCATCGGCGTTTTGTTCTATTGGCTACGTCAAACTAGCCTGAAATCGCTCTACCATAATCAAGCTCGACTCGACATCGCCAATCTGAAAACCGGTTTTGAGCGCGATCGATATCATTTGGAGCAAACGGTTAGTGATCTGCGCAGGCGTTTGGCCGATTCTGAGCATGATGCGCGAACCCAATCCGTTGTCAATGTTGAACTTGGACAACAAAATGCTCGGTTGGAAGAGTCGTTGAAGCAAATCCCACAGCTTCAAAGTGAGCTTGAAAAAACACGAGGTAAACTCAGTCACGCTGAGCAATCGCAGCTTGACCTCACGCAGCGAGCCAGTGAAGCACAGGCGCGTATCGATAGCATGGCCGAGGCGCAATCCAAACTCACCGCCGAGTTTCAGCTGTTGGCCGACAAAATCTTCAAAGAGCAACAGCGGCAGTTTGGCGATAGTCACCGCGCCGAGATCGGGCGTCTGTTAGATCCGCTCAAAAATCAACTGCAACAGTTCAAGACGGTTGTCGATAGCAATCGTGAAAATGAGTTGCGAGAACGCACGCTGCTAAAGCGAGAATTAGAGCAGCTCAAGTCTCTTAACCAGCAGCTTTCCGATGATGCTCAGTCGCTTGCGCAGGCACTGCGTGGTAGCAACAAACTGCAGGGCAATTGGGGCGAGCTTGTGCTGGAGCGGGTTCTGGAGAGCTCTGGTTTAGTGCTGGGGCGCGAGTACGAACGCGAGGTGGCTTTAAAATCACCTGATGGCGAAACCTTCAGACCTGATGTGCTGATTCATTTGCCCGATCAGCGTTTTGTGATCGTCGACGCGAAAGTATCGTTACGTGCCTATGAAAATGCGATTCACGCCGAGTCTGATGCGGCAAGAGAGGCTCAGCTGTCACTGCATATCCAAAGTCTGCGCCAGCATGTGTCCTCATTATCGGCCAAAAATTACGAGCAACTCGACGCGGTAAAATCGCTCGATTTTGTGTTGTTGTTTATCCCAATTGAAGGCGCGTTTCACGCGGCGATGCAACACTCCCCCGAGCTTTACGCGGATGCATTTAAGCGCAATGTGGTGTTGGTCTCGCCCACGACGCTGTTGGTCACGCTACGTACCATCCACAATATCTGGCGCTATCAAAGTCAAAATGACAATGCGCAGGAAATCGCCGTTCGCGCTGGTCGCCTGATTGATCAGTTCTCAGGATTTGTCGAAGAGCTCGATCACGTGGAGCGCCACATCGACAGGGCAAAGGAAGCCACGGACAAAGCACGTCGCAAGTTAAGTACCGGACGTGGTAACTTAGTTGCGCAAGCTAAAACCATTCAAACCCTCGGTGCACCGACCAAGAAACCGCTTCCTGACCATGAAGAAGAAATGCTCGACAATCTTGTCGATTTGTCTCATCTGCGCACTGGCGATTAGTTGTCGCCCGACACCGTCTCTTTCCGCAAAATTAGACGATTATCTTGAGCGATTAGAACGGGTCACTGAGGTATCGCTGAAGCGATTGCCGGTCGAGCCGCTGGTGACCTATCCTGAGCGCCGTGAGCTGTTTAAGCCCCGTGCCGATATTCGTTTAAGCGTCCTTGATATTGTCGAGCTTCGTCAATGCGATTTTTTATATCGTGTCGCTCAGGGACATAGCGGTCTTGGCAAAGTCATGCCGGACGAGCATCGGTTGATTTACGAGGCTGAGTTGTTACCCGCCATGCGCGATTGCGTGCAGAGCTTGTCGGAGAGCACAGCAGAGAACCTCGTAAGCTTGATCGATCAAAAACGGCGTGATTGGCCCAATCTTTATTGGAATGCGGTCTATGCCAATGTGGCGCTGCAAAAGCACTTTTCCCAATTTGATACGCCGCTACTAGATGATGAAATGTCGCCAGAATTGGTTGATGCTCTGGCTTTGCTGACCAATCCTGAGCGTTTGGCGACTTTGAATAGCAGCGAGCAGATAGATAACGCTTTGCAGCGGCTCAATGAACAGCATTTTGGGGGGCGGCTACTCAGCGCGTTGATGTTGGCAAATCGTCGTTTGCAAGAGGCCAACTACATATTATCGGTGGCACTAAGTACCAGAGCGCTCTGCCCACAGCAAACCAAAACACCCCGCGCCGAAATTGCGTTTAATGTGCTAAGCCACTACATGCAGGAGCTTCAACCCGTCTTTGCAAGTTATCAGCGCAATATTGCGCATTATCGAGCCACACTGGCCACAGGAGAGGAGGGCCCAAGGGCTTACGCCAAGTGGTATCAGGAGACGTTTTCTGAGACCGGCGTGGCTAGCGAGTTTTTGCAAAACCAGCTCCAGCACGCCAAGCTTTGGCAGCGCTGGTTGGCCGACTGTGGGTTGGTGCCGACTTAGCGGGTTGCTAAACCCTGACTGTTCAAAAATGCCATCATATGGGGTCTGGTTTCTTTTTGGCCGACGATACCGGCAATTTGGCTGCTCCAGTCGGTGAGCTTTAGATTGCTGCCACGGGTTTGGTAGTACTGTGCCATGGTTTGATCATATTCGGCGATCGCCTCTGGTGTCGGGCTTTGATAGGTGTTTTCGTGAACAAACAAAGTCTTGGGTAGGCGGGGCTTGGTCTCAGGGTCTTGATCTGGATAGCCCAAGCACAGGCCAAATAACGCAATCGACTGGGTTGGCAAATTCAACAACGCCGCAACTCTCGCGGGATCATTGCGCAATGCACCGATATAGCAAATGCCCATGCCGAGTGATTCAGCGGCGACCACGCAGTTTTGCGCAACCAGGGCCGCATCAGCGGTAGCGATGAGCAGTTGCTCGATAAACCCACCTTGTAGCTCGGCACCATGCATCTTGCAGGCAATCTGACTGCGATTGAACTCGCCCACAAACACCAAAAACTCTGGTGCAGCAGCGACGTATGCTTGATTGCCCGACACGGCCATAAGACCCTCGCGAATGACCGTGTCGGTGACGCGAATGACCGATGTGGACTGAATAAAGCTGCTGGAAGCCGCAGCTTGGCCCGCCGCAATAACCGTATCCAGCGTCTGTGCTGAGATAGGCTTGTCTTGAAATTTGCGAATAGAGCGGTGGTTCAATAGCCCTTCGATCGTCGGGTTCATAGTGTCTCCAATAGTGTCATTAATTCTTTAAGGTCTTTGGCGGTATGCGGCTGAGCCGTATCAGCTCGCCAGGGCTGCTCGGTGCGATTTATCCAAATGGGTTGGATGTTGGCCGTAAATGCGCCATGGACATCGGTGTGTTGGTCATCCCCAATGTGAATTAAGTTGTCGCTATCGATGCCTTCGTTGTCGAGTACTTGCTTGAATATGGCCGGGTGCGGTTTCGCGACGCCTGCACCGATTGAGTTATATGCTCGCTCAAAATACGGAGCCAGCGGCGTTTTGAATACATCGGCATTGCCATTGGTGATTGAGACCAGTGTGTAGCGGTGTTTGAGTTCATCGAGCACTGGTATGACGTCGTCATAGGGGATTACGAAGTTGCGGTACTCCAAAATCAATTCCATGTACTGTGCTTGTAACGGCGCGCTTAGTCCATGGCCGAGTGTTTGTCGAACCCATTCACGACGCATGGTGGTTAAATCATGATGCCACTGTGTATTGGTCGCAAAAAATTGCTTGCGTGACGCCAAAAGCGCATCGGCGGTTTCTAATGGCACATCCCCGTGCCAATGGGTGTTTAGGAAATCGTAGGCCTTGGCTTCAGCCGCTCGAATCACGGGCGCGCAGGGCCAAAGTGTATCGTCCAGATCGAAGCTTAAATGGGTAATCGGCATAGTGCTCTGTCTTCAAAGTGGCAAAAACTTGCCGTTATATTGGCTAAGGGTAAAGATTAGTTGGGCAAATGGAAATACCGATTCAAGTAGGGCAAGCCGCCAAAGTCACAGCAGGACCAACGGTTCTGCCGCGGCAGCTCCCTGTTGAAACACTGCTCGAGCTCACGACGCATCTGCCAGACGCCACGGCCAAGCGGGTCAAACTGCAATTGCCAAAAGCCGGTGAGGTGGCGATTCCGGCACTGTTGCAGCGCTTGCCTCAAAACACGGTCGCACGGCTAAAAACAGTATTGACGGAATATCAACGCGGCAATATTGAACTGCCTAAACCGGCTGCAAATCATCCAAATCCATCTGCCAATCCCTCGACTGCCCCGCAACAGGCAAACAGCCAGCGACCCGCTTCACCTTTGCCCATGCCACATCCGGGCTTAACTCGCGTGCGAACAAATCCTGCGCAGACGCCACCGAGCCCATCAACAGGGTTGGTTCCGCTGAGTGAGGATCAGCAATCGGCACCAGCTTCTGAGCCCACCAATCGAGCGCAGCATCCGCTGGGAGCGGCGCTAAGATCAGCTGAAGGCGAGCACATCGCGGATGCCAAGGCCACGCAAACACAGCGCAGTGAGCAGCCGCGTCCTAGCACGACAGGCTATGGCGATTCGTCGCAACGTGGCCCAGTGACACTGGACGGTGAAGCGACCGTAGAGTTTGTGTCTCGCGCCCAATCTGCGGCCGCTGACTCGGTTGAGGAGACAGTGCGTCGATATGCCGGTGGTTATCAGTCCTCCTCACCCGAGGAGTTCGCCGCGGAGCCGGATAAAGAGGTCAAAGTCGACGCCCGTGGTTCAGAGTCAAAGGCGGCAACGGGCGCCGATCATTCGCCTGTACGCGAGGCGTTGCTAAAGGTGTTGGAGCTCGGGACGCCAAAGCCGACCCCAGCAGGTCCACGGCTTTTGCAATTGGCGGCGATTTTACGCTTGCCAATTCCTGAGATGAACGTCGTGATTACACGTGAAGATGTATTGCGTGTCGCGCAGAATGAATTGTTGCGGCACTCACCACCAGAGCGATTAACGCAAGTTGTCGAAGCCTTGAGTGAGCAGGCCAAAAATCATCAAGGCCGAGCCGTCTACTTATTGGCGGATGAATCACATTCAAGGCGAGCGCCAGAGTTTGCCACCACTGTGGCGAATGAGATGATGCGCCAGCATGCGCAGGATGCACCGGCGCAATGGAGTCAATTGGCCGCTTTGGCGAATTTAACGCCAACTGAGCTGGAGCAGGCCTTGGCGCTGAGAATGAGTAGCGAGCTGCATGACTGGCTGTCGAATCCAAAGATCGGTAATGCATTGCGCTCGATGGTCCCCGGGCAGTATTTGGCGTCGCCGTTTGCTTTTGTCGGTGTGGCCACGTCGTTTCAGTTGGGCTTGTCCAAGCCGTCTTACTGGTTGCCTTGGGCATTGGTGATCACTGGCGCGTTGTGGCTGGTGTTTTAGCCACAACGTTGATCAAGAATTTTATGGGTTAACTGTCTTTCTCTAGGTTGCCCACATATCCCATCGGATTGATCTGGGCCTCTGCAGAGAGTTCTTGACGCGAGATGACGCCAAAGTGCAGATTTTCCTGCTTGAGGACTGTGTTTAGGTGCACGCGCACGTCGGGTGACGTGATGATCACGGGTCTGCCGAGACCGATTTGCATTTGTGAAGCATCGGCTTCGACTTCCTTACAAATCGATTTTGCGGTTTCCGGATCCAGCGCCAAAAAGGTGCCGGAAGAGGTTTGGCGTACGGAATTGCGAATCAAATCCTCGGCAGTGGGCTGCAACAAAAATGCAGATAAATGGTTTGAACCACCTGAGAGTTGATAGCAGATTTGGCGTTTTAGCGCGCGGCGCACATGTTCGCTAAGCGCGCCCGGATCTTTCTCTTTTTGTCCCCAATCGGCCAGTGCTTCAAGCACTAAGCGCAGGTGACGCAGGGGCACTTGCTCTGCTGCGAGGCGACGGAAGATGTCGTTGATCTTCAACATTGGCACAACTTGTTGTGTTTCAGTGACCAAGTCCAGATGGCTGCGGCTGAGATCATCCAGCATGGCTTTGGTTTCTTGCAGGCCGATAAACGCTTCTGCGCTTCGATACAGCGTGTACCGCAGGATGGTAATCAGCTGTCCTGTCGCCTCGAATGCCTCGAGTTGATGCTCTTCTAGCTGACCAATTTTTTCGGGGTCGACCCAGCAGAGCCATTGCTCGCTGTCGGACGCACGTTCGTGTTCGATATCGAGCTTGGTGAGCTGTGGTGAGGTAGCTTCCACCAATAAACGCTCGGGCTCGATTTTGTCGACGACCAGTCGCGCGGGTACATCGTCGATGGAAATTGCGATGGTGCCCTCGCTCAGCCGGGGACTAAATCGTATTGAAAAATTCGGAAAGGGCACACCTAATTCGCTGAGATAGCGTTCGCGAAGCGATCGCAATCTTGCATTAACTTCTTTGGGACGGATGGTGCCAGTTAAGTCCTCCGCCAGCGTCAGCGACACAATGGTAGAGCTGCGCAATTGGGCAATGGATTTGGCCTCCATACTGTCGGCCCAAAACGACTCCTCGCGGATCATGCCTGCAGGATCAACTTTGTCTTTGCGGATAAATCCTGCAAAGCCAGCACCAGCGGCGAGTGTGAGGAAGATTGCCGTCGGGAAGCCTGGCACCATGGCAAACCCAATCAGCACCAGTGAGGTGATCTGCAGGGCTTGACGATTACCAAAGATTTGCTTGGAAATATCGGAACCCAAATCCTCGGAATCGTCGCTGGCGACACGGGTGACGATGGCACCAGAGGCAATCGACAAGAACAGCGCTGGAATTTGAGAGACCAAACCATCACCGATGGTCAGTACTGAATAAATTTGCATCGCTTCACTAAACGGCAACCCGCGTTGCGATACCCCGATGGCGATACCACCGATTAGGTTGACCGCGATGATAATGAGGCCCGCAATGGCGTCGCCTTTGACGAACTTCATCGCCCCGTCCATCGCCCCGTACAGCTGGCTTTCTTTTTCGAGTAACCCGCGTCGGCGCTTGGCTTCTTCAAGGTCAATCGACCCAGCACGCAAGTCGCCGTCGATGGAGATTTGTTTGCCTGGCATTGCATCGAGGGTAAAACGTGCACCCACTTCAGCCACACGCTCTGAGCCCTTGGTGATCACCACAAACTGCACGATGGTAATGATCAAAAACACCACCAGACCGACGACCAGATTGCCTTGAATGACGACATTGCCGAAGGTGTCTACGATTTTTCCGGCGTCAGCATCGAGCAAAATAAGACGCGTGGTGGTGATTGAAAGTGATAGCCGGAAGAGGGTGGCGACCAACAAGACGGAGGGTAGTGTCGAAAA
>JABXHR010000020.1 GCA_013373515.1 Gammaproteobacteria bacterium
ACGATTCAATGATCGGTAAATTGATCGTTCGTGGCACCTCTCGCGAGCGGGCGATCATGCGGATGCGCGGTGCGCTGAGTGAAATGTTTATGACAGGCATCAAAACCAACATTCCGCTGCAACGCGAGATCTTCCAAGACCCTGGATTTGTCGAAGGTGGCGTCAGTATCCATCACCTCGAGAAGATGCTGGAGGCGCGTAAGAAATGAGTTGGGTACAGCTCAACTTAACGCTGTCACCGGAACGCACCGAAATCGTTGAAGAGCAACTGACCGAACTCGGGGCGCTGTCAATCACCTTTGGCGACGCCTCGGGGCAACCCGTGCTTGAGCCCATGCCGGGTGAGCACCCTCTGTGGTCCAAACTAATACTCACCGCACTCTTCAGTGACGACATCGAAATCGACACCCTCGTGGCTGCTTTTCAGCTTGCGCTCACCGAAGAAGAGCGTGCAAGTGCCCACTGGAGCCGGTTGGCGGACGAAACTTGGGAACACGCTTGGATGGATCACTACCATCCCATGCAATTTGGCGACAATTTTTGGGTTGTGCCCCACCATCTTGACGCACCCGACCCAAACGCCATCAACTTGCGCCTAAATCCAGGTCTGGCTTTTGGCACAGGCACCCACCAAACCACTGCGATGTGTCTAAAATGGTTGGGTGCGCAGCAATGGCCCGTCGCTAGCGCGTTAGATTTCGGATGTGGCTCAGGCATTTTAGGTGTGGCTGCGGCCATGCTAGGTGCAGAGCGCGTCACCGGTGTGGATATCGACCCGCAAGCCGTAGCCTCAATGCGTGAAAACGCCGAGAAAAACCACGTCAACTCTCGCTGCACAGTCCTACTCAGCGATGATTACCAAGTTAGCGTTCACGAGATGGTGGTGGCCAATATCTTGCTCAAACCTTTGATTGAGCTCAAACCACTGATTATCGGGAGCTTAAAACCGGGTGGCCCTTTGGCAATGACCGGATTGATCGAGCGCGATGCTCAGACACTAATCGACGCCTACAGTGACGTTGCAACACTCCATGTGAGCGACAACCTAGAAGGCTGGGTATTGGTGTCTGGACGCAAGCTCACCGAGGAATAAGTGGCCAAAGAGCATCAAACAGAGTGTCCACACTGCACCGCAATTTTGGCAGTCGATGACACCCTATTGCGCGCCAAAGACCCCCGAGTTCGCTGCGGCCATTGCTTGGCGGTGTTCAATGCCAGAGAGTGCCTGATCACAGATGCTACCGTCTACGATGGGCTCGACGAGCCTGCACCGGAGCTCGCGGAGCATGAGCAATTGCCGCCGGGGCTCACCAAAAAGCAAATCACGCCCGCCATTGCGCCGGCCACTGCTGACATCGCAGAGCCACCGCCAGAGGTGGAAACAAAGTGGTGGGAATCCTTTAAACAGCTCTTACCGGCGATTTTTGGCACACTGCTAATATCGCTGATCTTGCTGGTCAGCTCTGCCATTATGTTTCGCGATGGTTTAGGTCAAAGCGCCCTGCGTCCGATAGCGGTGGCAGGCTGCTGGATTGCGGGCTGCCAAGTGGGCCCACGCTGGGACATCAACAGCTACCAGCTGCTTCGCAGTCGTATGTACAGTCATCCCGACCGCGCCAATGTGCTCGTCATCAGTGCACAATTTGTCAATGAAGCCAGCTTTGCCCAACCACTCCCACAGCTCACCTTGATTCTGCGCGATGCCCAAGGCAATGAGATCGCACGTGGCGAATTTGAACCAAAGCGTTACTACGACAAGGCCACACCGAGTTTTCGCCTTGCCCCCAACACCCCAATCGATGCTCGATTATTAATTCGTGACCCTGGCGATATCGCTGTCGGATTTATCATAGAGTTTGCTATTCCCAACTCCTTTCTGACGCCCTAGCCACAAGCTTCAATTGGGACCAAGCACCCATCTGAGTTACTGCATCACAGTGTAAATAGAAGTATACTGTTGAGCCTTTTTGTTCGTTCTCACCCATGAAAATCGGCTCATTTGAATTTGACACACCGATGATTCTCGCGCCGATGGCCGGGGTGACTGACAAACCGTTTCGACTGCTCTGCCGAGAGTTGGGCGCCGACATCGCGGTGTCCGAAATGATCAAAGCGAACGATCAGCTCTACGACTCAGAGAAAACGCGACTCAGAACTGATCACAGCGGCGAGCCTGGGCCGCGAAGTGTGCAAATTCTCGGCAACGATCCCGCGCAAATGGCGCATGCCGCCAAACTCAACGCTGACCAAGGCGCAGACATTATCGACATCAACATGGGTTGCCCTGCCAAGAAAGTCTGCAAAAAAGCCGCTGGTTCAGCACTGCTTGCCGAACCAACACTGGTGGGCGAAATCCTCGATGCCGTCGTGAACGCAGTCAACATTCCGGTTACCCTCAAAATCCGCACCGGCACCGACGACGATCAAATCAACGCTGTCGAAATTGGTCAAATTGCGCAAGCTGCGGGTGTGCAAGCGCTCGCCATCCATGGCCGGACTCGCGCACAAAAATTCACCGGCAATGCCGAGTATTACACCATCAAAGCCGTGGTCGAAGCCCTCGATATTCCGGTGCTCGCCAACGGCGATATCGATACCCCACACAAAGCCGAGCAAGTGCTGGCCGAGACTGGGTGTGCAGGTTTGCTGATTGGCCGCGCGGCCCAGGGCAACCCTTGGATTTTCCGCGAAATCAAGCACTACCTCCAAACCGGAGTGACACTGCCGGCCCCTGACAACGACCAATTGCGCGATGTATTAATTCGCCACCTACAAGCCCTGCCCGGCTTCTATGGTGATTTCAAAGCGCCGTTGATCGCCCGCAAGCACATCGGCTGGTACGCTTCAGGCAAACCAGGTGCCCAAGAATTCCGCCAAAAAATAAATCAACTTAACAATATTGACGCCCAAATCGAGCTGGTCTGCGACTACCTAGCGACAACTTGGGGAGCTGCTGCATGACCGATAACGACAAATCACCCCTAACCCAATTTATCCACGAGCAACTGGAACGCTATGTCGAGGTGCTGGACGGCGAAACCCCCTCCGCACTTCACAGTTTAGTCGTCGATGAAGCCGAGCGCGCCGTGATGCAATTTGCACTGGACTACTGCGATCAAAACCAAAGCCAGGCAGCGCTGATTCTCGGCGTCAGCAGAGGCAACCTGCGCAAAAAGCTCGGACTGTAATATTCCATTTTTGAGACTCAACTATGCACCCTCAAATCAAACGCGCGCTACTGAGCGTTTCCGACAAAACCGGAATCGTCGAATTTGCGCAATCCCTCGCCGCGCTCGGCGTTCAAATCCTATCGACTGGTGGCACTGCAAAGTCATTGCGTGAGGCGGGACTCGATGTCACCGATGTGTCAGAGGTCACCGGCTTCCCCGAAATCATGGGCGGACGCGTGAAGACGCTTCATCCCAAAATCCATGGTGGCATTCTGGCTCGCCGTGGCACCGATGAGGGCGTTATGCAGGAGCATGGCATAGAGGGCATCGACTTGGTTTGCGTGAACTTATATCCTTTTAAGCAAACCATCGCCCGGGAAGACTGCACCCTCGATATGGCAATCGAAAATATCGACATTGGTGGCCCAGCCATGGTGCGTGCAGCGGCGAAAAACCACCAATCGGTGCTGATTGTCACCAACCCTGCCGACTATGGAAATGTGGTCGAAGGCTTGAAGGCTGGCATTATCGACCGCTCAATACGCCAGAAGCTCGCTGCCAAAGCGTATGCTCACACCGCAGACTACGACGCCGCTGTCAGCAGCTACCTCGGCTGCAGCGATAACAACCCGTTTCCAGAGACTTGGGTACAGTCTGCCTCGCATGCCAGTGAGCTGCGTTATGGCGAAAACCCTCACCAGCGTGCCGCGTTTTATCGCACCGGTGCAGAGGGTGCATGTGTGGCCAATGGCGAAATCGTGCAGGGCAAAGCCTTGTCCTACAACAACTTGGCCGATGCTGATGCAGCGCTAGAGTGCGTTCGCCAATTTGAGGCACCCGCCTGCGTCATCGTCAAACATGCCAACCCCTGCGGCGTTGCCGTTCGCCCAACCCTGCTAGATGCCTACAACAATGCCTATAAAACCGATCCAACCTCAGCATTCGGCGGCATCCTTGCCTTCAATCAGCCCGTGGACGGCGCCACTGCAGAAGCCATGGTGGAACGCCAATTTATTGAAGTGGTGATCGCGCCTGCGTTTAGCGATGAGGCATTAAAAGCCTTCGCCAAAAAGCCGAATGTCCGCGTGCTTCAGGTCGGTGATCTCAGCAAGCGTCCACAAGGGATGTATACCCACGCCTTGGTCGGTGGACTGCTGGTGCAAGACCGTGATTTAGGCGAAGTGACGCTGGAGGACCTCATCGTCGTCACCGAAAAACAGCCTACCACCGAGCAAATGGCCGACTTACACTTTTGCTGGAAAGTGGCCAAATTCGTCAAATCCAATGCAATCGTCTATGCCAAGGACGCCGCCACTGTGGGTATCGGCGCGGGCCAAATGAGCCGCGTTTATTCGGCCAAAATCGCCGGCATTAAAGCGGTCGATGAAGGACTCGTCGTACCCGGAAGTGTCATGGCCTCAGATGCATTCTTCCCCTTCCGCGATGGTATCGATGCTGCAGCGCAAGCGGGCATCAGCGCCATCATTCAACCGGGCGGCTCGATGCGCGATGACGACGTCATTGCCGCCGCCAATGAACACGGCATGGCCATGGTCTTCACGGGCATGCGCCACTTCCGTCATTAATCACGTCCAATTTGGTAGTGAGTGCTCACGCTGAGCACTCCGCACTCCGATACACTATCCCATTAACAATAAGGCCAGTTTCATGAGCCAAGCCCTCACCGTTGACGCATTAAGCGAGCAAATCCATCACCACCTGATCTATCGAATCGGTAAAGACATCCGTCGTGCCACACATCACGACTGGCGCATGGCGCTGAGTTATGCCGTTCGGGACAAGATCGTCGAGCCTTGGTTTGAGGCCACCCGCAAGACCTATGAAGACAGACGCAAGCGCGTTTACTACCTCTCCATGGAATTCTTGATTGGCCGTATTCTGGAAGACGCCATGGTGAATCTGGGTTTGCGAGACATCGCCGCACAAGCCCTTGCTAGGTTTGATATTGATCTAGCCAAGCTGATCGAGGATGAGCCAGATCCTGCCTTGGGCAATGGCGGTCTAGGTCGGCTTGCCGCCTGCTTTCTAGAGTCGATGGCCACCGTTGAGTGCCCCGCATTTGGCTACGGTATCCGCTACGAACATGGCCTATTCAAACAACACTTCGATCAAGGACGCCAAGTCGAAGCCCCTGAAACTTGGCTGCGCCAGCGCCATCCCTGGGAATTTGAACGCACCGAAGTGCGCTACCCCATCGGTTTTGGCGGTGAGGTGATCGAGCGCGATGGTAAATTCTTGTGGCAACCCGCGCAGCAAGTGGCCGCCACCTGCTATGACACCCCTGTCATCGGCTGGGAGGGCAAGTTTGCCACCACCTTGCGCCTGTGGTCCGCTAAATCCGTTGAGCTTTTCGATCTCGAAAAATTCAATCGCGGTGATCATGCCGCCGCCGCGATGCCCGAGACCTTTGCCAGCACATTGAGCCGCGTGCTCTACCCCGATGACACCACCGAGCAAGGCAAGGAACTGCGCTTAAAGCAAGAATACTTCCTGACGTCCGCCTCGATTCAAGACATCCTGCGCCGCTTTTTAAGCGAATACAAAGACCTGCGATTGCTGCCAGAGAAAGCCGCTATTCAACTCAACGACACCCACCCTGCGATTGCCGGCCCCGAGCTTGTGCGCCTGTTGGTGGATGTCCATGGGTTTGCGTTAATCGATGCCATCGAAATGGCGCAAAAAACGCTCAATTACACCAATCATACCCTGCTACCTGAAGCGCTCGAGACTTGGTCGACTTGGCTGATGGGCCGTGTCTTGCCACGCCATATGCAAATTATTCAGGCCATCGACCAGTGGCACCACGATCAAAGCCAACGTCCAACGCATTTGGGCATCGTGCGCCACCACAATGTGCATATGGGCGACTTGGCCTTCATCATGGCCAGCAAAGTCAATGGCGTCTCTGCGCTGCACAGCGAGCTGGTCAAAAGCACTGTGTTCGCCGACCTCTCGTCGCTACATCCAGAGCGCGTGATCAATCAAACCAATGGAATCACCCCGCGTCGCTGGCTACGCACCGCGAACCCTAGACTTAGCGCACTGATCACTGAGGCAATTGGTGATGTTTGGACGCGCGATCTTGGCGAACTTCGCGCACTGGAAGGTTTCGCAGACGACCGCAATTTTCTGGAACAATTGGCCAAGGTCAAACAAGCCAACAAAACCGACCTCGCCCAATACCTCAGTGCAACCTGTGGCGTCAGCGTCGACCCACAAGCCATGTTCGACGTACAGGTCAAGCGGATGCACGAATACAAGCGCCAGCTGCTGAATATCTTCGAAACTATCGCGCTTTGGCACAACATTCGCCAAAACCCCACCGCAAACTGGACGCCTCGCGTCAAAATTTTTGGTGGCAAAGCGGCGCCCGGCTATGCGGTGGCCAAAGAGATTATTCACCTGATCAATAATGTCGCAGACGTCATCAATAACGACGCCAGTATCAACGGCTTACTCAAAGTCGTGTATCCCGCCAACTACAACGTCTCCATGGCGCAACGCTTGATTCCGGCGGCAGAGTTATCCGAGCAAATTTCCACGGCGGGCACCGAAGCTTCCGGTACCGGCAATATGAAATTCACCCTCAATGGCGCGCTCACCGTGGGTACGCTAGATGGCGCCAATGTCGAAATTCGCGAACACGTTGGCGCAGAGAACTTCTTCTTGTTCGGCATGACTGCGGAGCAAGTCGTCGAGCGTCGGCGAAATGTACAGCACGCCAAAATCGCGATCGACGCCAGTCAAAACCTACGTGACCTTTTGCAAATGGTGGCCGAGGGACGATTTAGCGCCGACAACCCGGCACGCTATCATGGCATCGTCGACAGAGCTTGGCATCATGACCATTATCTCGTCACCAGTGACTTCGACGATTACTACGCGACGCAACGCCAGATTGACAGCGTCTATCAAGATTCGCTTCAATGGCAAAAAATGTCGTTGCTCAATATCGCGCGAAGCGGTTATTTCTCCTCAGATCGCACCATTCGTGGCTATATGAGCGACATTTGGGGCATCCACTAAGGACTCAGCTATGACAACAACACCCCTAAAAGGAATTTCGACGGACGACGCTTGGGCGCTGCTCGAAGGCAGGCACCCAGACCCGTTTGCGGTGTTGGGCTTGCACAAAATTAACAAGCAATGGCTGTTGACGGTGTTGATGCCAGAGGCCAATCGTGTGGTGGCACTGACCGGCAAGGGCACCGAAAATCCGCTATTGCCCGTCGATGGGTTTCCGGGTCTCTTTCAAGGCCCTCTCAAGCGCCAGTTGGCGTATCGCATCCACGTCAAAACCGATCAGGCCGAGTGGACTTACGACGACCCTTACCGTTTTGGCCCGGTGCTGGGTGAGCTCGACGAATACCTGCTAGGCGAAGGCACCCATCAGCGCCTATGGCAAGTGCTCGGCGCCATGCCGATCGTGCACGAAAAGGTCAAGGGCACCCACTTCGCCGTTTGGGCACCCAATGCCAGCCGCGTGTCGGTGGTTGGCCATTTCAATAGCTGGAACGGTCTACGCCACCCTATGCGACGCCGCGGCAGTACCGGTGTCTGGGAACTCTTTATTCCAGGCATCGGCGAGGGCGAAATCTATAAATACGAAATCCGCGATAGTCATGGCCAGTTGCAACCGCTCAAAGCCGACCCAGTGGGTTTTGGTTCGGAGCACCCACCGGCCAACGGCTCGGTGGTGCGCGATATCGACGGCGCGAAGTGGCGCGATAAGCGCTGGATGCAAAGCCGTCACGACGTGCAAAATATCCACGCGCCCATCTCGATCTACGAAGTGCACCTCGGTAGCTGGCGACGTAAAACCGAAGACGGCAATCGCCCGTTGTCCTATTTGGAGCACGCGAGTGAACTGATCGACTACGTCGCTGATATGGGCTTCACGCATATCGAGCTGCTACCGATAACCGAGTTTCCGTTTGATGGCTCCTGGGGCTATCAGCCTATCGGTCTTTATGCGCCGACCATTCGATTCGGCACGCCCGACGAATTCCGCCAGCTTGTCGA
>JABXHR010000155.1 GCA_013373515.1 Gammaproteobacteria bacterium
CTGCGCTCAGTTTCGCGTTTGGGGACAAACGCTCCCACGTTGAGTTTTGTGGGAGGCGAGTTTTGCCTCGGCTAAAGCTCTTTACTTCACTGCGCTCAGTTTCGCGTTTGGGGACAAACGCTCCCACGTTGAGTTTTGTGGGAGGCGAGTTTTGCCTCGGCGAAAGCTCTTACGTCGCTGCGTTCAGTTTCGCGTTTGGGGACAAACGCTCCCACGTTGGTGTATGTGGGAGCTGAGTTTCGTCTCAGCGAATGCTCTTTCCCTCGCTGCGTCCGTAGCGATCATCCAATCTAACAATGTCATCTTCACTGAGAATTTCACCCGTTTGCACTTCGATAATTTCGAGGTCTTCGTCGGTTTGGTTTTCCAAGCTGTGATGCGCCAGTGTTGGAATGTAAATCGACTGATTGGCCTGTAGGGTGTGTGTCTCGCCATTTAGATGCACGGTGGCGGTGCCCTTGACGACCACCCAGTGCTCGGCGCGGTGATGATGATATTGCAGGCTGAGTTTCTGATGCGGTAAGACGGTGATGCGCTTGACCAAATAACCTGGTGCCTGATCGATGCTATCGTAGCGTCCCCACGGGCGATGAACTTCACGGTGCAATGTGTGCTCGCTGCGGCCTTGGGCTTTGAGGTGCTCGACGATGTGTTTGACGTCTTGCACCTTTGATTTGTCGGCAACCAGTACGGCGTCCTTGGTTTCGACGACCACGGTGTTTTTCATACCGAGCGTCGCCACCAGTCTTGAGCCACTGTGCACGAGACAGTTTTGACTATTGAGGGTGACGCAATCGCCGAAGTTGGCGTTGCCGTTTTCGTCCTTGGGCAGTTCATCCCACAGCGCAGACCAGCTACCGATGTCGTTCCACGTGGTATCTAGCGACACCACCGCGGCGTGCTGGGTTTTTTCCATCACTGCAAAGTCAATGGAGTCACTTGCGCTTTGGGCATAAGCGGTGGCATCAATACGGATAAAATCCATATCGCGGGCAGCGGCAGCGTAGGCAGCGCGTGCGGCTTGATGCATGGCAGGCGCATGCTGGGCCAATTCGTCTAAATACTGCTGAGCGGCCATAACAAACATGCCGCTATTCCAGAGATACTGGCCGCTTTGCAGGTATTGCTCAGCTGTGGCGCGATCAGGTTTTTCAACAAAGCGCGAAACACTGAAACCAAGATCGTCGATGACGTCGCCTTTCTGGATGTAGCCATAGCCGGTTTCTGGCTTTGTGGGGGCGATGCCAAAGGTGGCGATTTTGTTTTGCTCAGTGAGTTGATAAGCACGGTTAATGGCGTGCTTTAGGGTGTCATCCAATTCCAGACTGTGATCTGCTGGCATCACAAAAATACGCGCTTCAGGGTGCTGACTCAACGCGTGCAATGCCGCTATGGCAATGGCTGGTGCCGTGTTTTTAGCCAGTGGTTCGAGCACAATGTCGCAAGGTTGGTCGAGTTGCTGCATTTGCTGCGCCACTAAAAAGCGATGGTCTTCATTGCCCACAATCATCAGTGGACCATCGCATAGCTCGCTCGCCCGGGCAGCGGTTTGTTGCAGTAGGCTTTGCTCTGAGGTGAGCGCGAGAAACTGTTTAGAATAGAGGCTTCTGGATAAAGGCCATAAGCGCGTGCCAGAGCCACCAGCGAGAATCACAGGAAAAAGCATGAATCAGCGATTTTGTCGGAATGATGGCCTATTGTCGCACAGCCTTTGCCATGATGCGCAGCGGGTGCGAGGCTAGTCGATGTTACCGCTGGTTTATCACCCCGCTTACAGCTTCCCCTTTGACGAAAAACACCGCTTTGCGATGAGCAAGTTTGGTCGTTTGTTTGCGTATTTAAATCAGCGCGGTCTGGTTGATCCTTCGCAGCTATATCGACCAGCAAAGGCGAAGGCATCTCTGATTGCGCTGGCGCATGATGCGGCTTATGTGTCGCAATTTATCGAGGGGACTTTGCCTTTCAAGGCAATGCGAGAAATCGGCTTGCCGTGGTCGGCGCAATTGGTGGAGCGATCGTTAATATCGCCGGTGGGCACGTTGTTGACCGCGCAACTGGCGCTGCGCCACGGGCTAGCGTGCCATGTGGCAGGTGGGACACACCATGCGCACTATGACCACGGTCGTGGTTTTTGTGTATTCAATGATTTGGCCATTGCTGCCAAGTCGCTGGTGAAGCAGGGCTTGGCCGAGCGAGTGCTGATCTTTGACTGTGATGTGCATCAGGGTGATGGCACTGCGCGGATACTGGCCGACGACTCTAGTGTGTTTACCTGCTCCGTGCATTGCAAGCAAAACTACCCTGCGCGCAAAGCGCTCAGCGATTTGGATGTGGAGGTCGAAAAGGGCGCGGCTGACGAGGTGTATTTGTTGGCAGTGCATGATGCAATGGCTCAATGCGCTGCGAGTTTTTCTCCTGATTTGGTCATTTTTGATGCAGGGGTCGATGTGTTTGCGGGGGACCGCTTGGGACTGCTGGATGTCTCAATGGAAGGTATTCGGATACGCGACGAATCGGTGCTTCGATTTTGGCGGGGCCGGGGGGTACCTGTGGCTACGGTCATTGGTGGTGGTTATGACCATGATCACGCTGCGCTGGCCGAGCGCCATGGCAGCATTTTTGAGACAGCGGTGCAGCTTAAAAGCGATGGTGTAGTGTGAGCATGATAACCGGTTTGCTCAGCATCGAGTTGATGGCGCTACTGAGCTCGTTCTCTGCCTCGCTGACCGCTGCTTCCGCTTTGGCGACCGCATTTAAATAGCTTTGTTTGCCGGTACCATCAAACTGATCCGCCTTGAAGATGGTGTTGGTTGTCGGGTCAAAGCCGGGGTCATTGATTTGAATATCGCTCTCAATGCCCAGATTGGTCTGTAGCGCCAAGGTCAGACCAAGCGAGGTTTGCTCGGCGAGCGGGTATGTGGCGGTCATACTGATAAACGGCACAACAGCATTGCTGCGGGCATTTGCCGTCACCAAGCCCTCTTGGGGATCTAGAATGCCGAGATCGGTTTTTGCATTAAATCCGCTGCCAAGTGCAGTGTAGTCGCCATCGGGATCGTAGAGCTTGGCGCCCATGTTTTGGTTGCCGACACTTAGACCTAAGCTGACGAAAAACTGCTGGTTTTCTTGGCTGTAAAAATCGATTGCCACAAAAGGTCCTGCGTTTGAGCTGCTCATCTCAAATGCAGTGTTTGAAACCGTTTTGTCTTCGTCTAAAAAGTTGGCCTTTGCGCCAATACGCCATCTGACGCCATCTTGAATTGGGCGGGTGAAGCTCAATTCGCCGTTACCTGCACCGGCCGATATAACAAGGTCGGAGGCATTGGTTGTTCCAGCGATCAATAACAGAGTAATGAGTTTGATAAGTTGCATGATTTGATCTTCCTTGTCACCTGAACATTGACAGGTCTATGGTGCCGGACTGGTTGTCGATAATCGCACCGTTAACTTTGGTTGTGATTTTGATGGCATCGCCGTCTGTGGCCGTAATCGAAACTGTTGTGCTGCCGTTGCTGAGCTCAATATCCGCACTGGCGAGTGAATCTATTGGGTCGGCCACAGCGCTTGTGAGGATTGCGCTGACCTCCATGCAACCTTGATTAGAAATGCAGACCGCGCCAAGGGTTGAAGCAATTGCCCCTGAGGAATCCCAACTGGTGTCAAGGTGGGTTCCATAGTAGAGCGTGCCGGCCGATCGCCAATCGGTTTGGCTAAATTTGAACCCGTCACCATCAAAATTGGTGATGACCGTGCCTTCATAGCGCTCAACGCTATTGCTAGTGCGTTTGTAGCCATCCAACCGGACCGACATACTGGCGGATTGCTGTGCTTCGTTGAACCTGAGTTTGTTAGTTTGCAGGCCTGTCTCCGTCGCCCCCTCAGCTTGACATGAGAGATAGTTGCGCGACAACGCTGCACTTTGGGTGCCGTCGTCCGAAGTCTCTTCGATGACCGTTCGCTGTCGGACTTGCCCAGACGATTCACAGTCGCGCAGGCGCGTCCAGTCGTTGTTCTGATCGCTTACAACATAGTTGTATTCTTTAATTGCCAGTGAGAGAGAGTCGGTGCCTAGAGAAAATCTACCCACTCTGGGGGATAGCTCGAATGTGCCGTTAATATAGCCGGAGATAAAGTACGCTGTCAGATCGAATGGATTTGCAACAGAGTACTTGCGCTCCTGTGTGAAACTGTACTCAGGATCGTCCGGGATATCTGCAAATATGGATTGTGTAGCGGCGTTGCTGGTGGTGATGGGTAGCGATTTTGTTCCGTCGCTGCCACCGCCTCCGCAGCCATTAATGATTAATACCAGTGCGGCCGTTGATTGAATGGGTATACGATATTTCATCCGTGTGTTCCGAGTTTCTGTGCCGAATTTGGCGTTGCACCATCTAAAAGAATAACGGTATTTCCCGTGTTAACGGTAGTGATTTTTTATCTGACAAAAATGTGACACGTTTCATGGGTTTGTCAATAATAAGTCATCGGTTTAAATTTATAAGTCACTGTTAAAAAAAGAAAAAATCTCGTAGAATCTTTCGGTAAACCGTCTGACATGGAATGAGGAAGGTCAGTTGAAAGCGCAGTTAAATTTGATCTCAAAGTTGATCCGAAATTTATCAACGAGCACTGCGGCCGAGCAGCGGCAGTTAATGTCAGCTGACCCGATTGTTAACGAGTACACTGTTGTTAGCCCTGAAAGTGGTAGCAATGTGGTATTGCAGTTTACTGAGCTGTTGAACGGTGAGCACACGCTCGGATCGCTGGTCAACCAAGGTGGCTATATTGCACCCGGCAACTCTCCCGGCACGCTCACGGTCGATCGCTACGAAAATAACGCCGGAACGCTCGAAATTGAGATTTTTGGGACAGGTGCAGGGCAATATGATGTGGTTGATGCCACCAGTACTACCATCACGGATGGGACTTTGGCACTTAAACTGGATGCCTCGTATAACCCAAATGAGGGAGATCAGTTCGTTATTTTGACGAGCGATAATGCGATCTCTGGCGCTTTCTCGGCGTTGACCGGTTTCTTTGATGTCAGTAAGCAAGTCTATTTCGATGTCGATCAGACAGACAACGCGATCACTCTGACTGCCCATTCACTCGATTCAATCATCCCCGATTTTGCCGTCGAGTACCTCACCGCCGTTAACGCTGACAAATTTGGCGAACTTCTAAATATCGATTATCTCGATGATCAGAGCATTAGCTTTGATGCCTCCATCAGCACTGGCGTCGTCGATATCAGCGGTACTTTCAGCGGCGCGATGAACACCACGTTGGAGGGTGATCGCCAGATCTCAATCTCCGCCAGCGGCGCAAGCGCCAAGGTCAATTTTGGTGGAAACGAAGTCGCCAGCGTCAACGATCTCGAGTTTAAGCTTGCCGTTCAGGATAGCCATGAAGCGGGCGGGCGTGACGGCAGCTACGATGGCTATGCGCTGAGCATTCATGCAGGCGATGCAAGCTTGAATTTTGGCAGCTCAGTCAGTGCAACTGCATCTGATTTTGTGCTGACGCAAGGTGACACTGTTAGCTTATTCGATTTGGTCAAGATCGACAGCATGGGCGCCAACGCGACGCCTGTGGCCGATGACTGGCTGATTTTCGGTGGCGAGATCGACATCCAGGTCGATGAGATGGTTCGTCTCGATGGTGAGGTGTTTTTCAAGCAGGACAGTGTTGCCATCAATGTTGGGGGTGTTGAGAAAACTGCTGATGCCTTGATTGTCGGCGCCCAAGCTTTGGGCGGCTTTGCAGGTCTCAATGGCGGCTGGCGCACCAACAAAGACGGTGAGACGCTGCGCGACGCGGACGGTCAGCCGTTCTTAAATGAAAATGCCATCGGTTTGGCGATCGACAATGTCGATTTAGCCCTTGGGATTTACGCAGAGGGCGGTCAAACTTGGACGGCGGTCAACGCCAATGTGGGCACGGCAACAATCGCTGGGATTGACGGTGTAACCGCCTCTTTGGCTCAAGTGAGTTTTACCGGTAATTTCAAATCTGCCGATGGCTCATTGGTCGATTTTAACGATGGCACCGATGCCAACGCACTCAAGCAAGACATAGCACTCGGATCACAAGGGCTTGAAACCATCGCCCTTGAGATGGACGCGGATCTCGGTCAGTACATCAAGATCTCAACTGGTACGGCCAGTACCTTAAATATGTTCGATAGTGTGGTGTTGTCTGGGGGCTTCGCAATTGAGCGTGCCGAGGCCACAGAAGAAGTCACGCTCTCTGATGGCTCAACCGCCAACGTTAATGTGATGCGCATTGGCGGCGACAGCATTAGCGCCTTTGTCGGTAGCAATGGCACTGGCATTGAAGCATCGTCTATCACTTTTGCCCTTGGCGTATTTAGTGATATTGATCATCCCGAGCGTCAGTGGATGGCGCTAGATGGCACGGCCGATGGGCTTGGCTTAACTGGGATTGATGGCGTCACGCTAGAGGGTCAGAATCTCTCACTCGAGCTCAATCGCCAGCTCTCAGGTGGTGGCATCAATACACTACAGACCAATGCGATTTATCAGGTGAATTTGTCAGGTGATGTCACGCTAGATATCACTTATACCCCTAGTGAGGGCGATGCAGTCAATCGCTCATTTACGGTGGCGGCTGCCGCAACTGACGACGACGTAAAGGCTGCGCTAGCAAGCAATCTCGCCACATTAATGTCAGTCAGTGAAGAGAGCTTTGCCATTACTGGTACACGCGCCACCGGCTTTGAGATCGAGTTTATTGGCGAGCTGGCTGGTCAAGCGGTAGAGCTTGAACTGAGTGCACAAGCGGTGGGCTATAAAGGCGTCAGCTTTGTCATTGAAGACGGCAGTGACACTAATAATGAAGTACAAGGGCGTCAGATCGAGGGCAGTGGTAGCTATAGCCTTAGCTTTACCCACAATGGTCAGCGTGTGCAGACCGCAGTGCTTGATGCCAATGCCACGGCAGCAGAAGTACAGACGGCCATCAATGCGGCGCTCGCCACCCTTGAGTTTACCGAAGTGGTACCGGTCGATAGCCAGTACAGCCTGACCTTTACCAATGCAGAGGGTTGGTTGCAGCTAGAAGCGAAGCTTGGCGGCGCTTGGGAGTCGACCCGTGTGGTGATTGGGCCAGAGGTGGATGAAGCTGCGCTTGAATCGCGTGTTGCGGATGGACTTGCCAGTCTACTTGGACTTAACGCCGTTGACATCACCATTGATCTCACGCTCGCCAATGGCGAAGCCACAGGCACAATCAGCATCGGCGGCAAACTTGCGGGTCAAAACGTCGAACTCGACTCGGCCTTTGTCACCTATAACACCGAAGCGCAAAGTGCACTCGAGTCTACCAAGGGTAGCGAAGCGACCTTTGCGGCATTGGGCTCACTGCTTGCACTAGAGAATGTCTACACTGGACGCGGCACTTTTGCGCTACAGATCGTTGATCAAAGCGGCAACGTGGTGAAAACCACGAGCAATATCCGCTTTACCCAAACCGATCACACCAACCAAACCAAGCACCTTAAAACCGCGCTCACCAAAGCGGTGGGTTCTGGCAACTACAGTGTGCTCAAGCAAATGAGCTCAGGCAGCTCAAATCAGTACTACACCATAAAATTAACTGGCGACTTTGCAGGTTACAGCCTTGCGCTGGTAAACAATGTAAGCGGCTCAGATGTGAGCCTCAAAGCCTTGGGTCAATCGAGCACCGTCACCCAAGCCGGTGCGGATGAAGTGCAGCGTCTTGATATTAACGCCTTTGATAGCGGTGCCTACAAGCTGACTTTTGCCCACAACGGCACACTGTATGAAACCGCGGCGATCACTTATAACGCCAGTGCAGCCGATGTACAGACCAAGCTGCAGCAAGCGCTTGATGGTGTCACAACAGTTACAGTCACCAGCCCAAGCACCCGTGTATTTGATATCACCTTCTCAGGTGCGCTTAGCCATACCGATGTCGATAGCATCGATGCGATCTGGTTCCCGATTACCGATGCACCGAACCTCACCCAAACTCAAGTGGGTGGCACCACCACGCAGGTGATCACTGGCGCGACAGTGACGGTCGCAGAGACCACTTTTGCCACCACACATCTTGATCCAGACAATCAAGCGATTGCGAACACCGAATACACCATTACCTTCAATGGCAATCTTGCCAACACCGATGTGTCGCAGGTGCGCGGCATTATCGAGACGGTAGGCACAGGCGAGGGTAGCCTCAGCCAAGTCCAAGCCGGGGGTGAAGAGTACCTTGAGTACACCGACAAGCCTGTTGTGATTGACTTTAAAGCCATGAAAGAGGCGGCCAATAGCGATGGCGTTGGCGCTGATGATGGCACCGAAGCGGGCTTTAGCATTACCACTGCCACCGGCAATGCGCGTGAGCTCACCATGGATGGCGCACTTGGCGAACTGACCCGTGCAGCGGGCAACGTCAAAATCGGTGTTGCTGGCTTTGTCGAGGTTGAAGGCGACTTTGCCTTTGAGATGAGCACACAAGTGTTCACTGAAGAGACCTATGATGCCGATGGCAATCTGACCGACACACAAGAGGTCGAAGTCAAAGTCCTAAGTGCTGGGGTGAACAACGCCTCTGGGCATGTGGGCACCAAAGATGCCAATGGCGATCTGGATTTTGGGGTTCAAATCCAGGGCGTTAACCTTGGGCTCCTATTGGTCACCGACAACACCGAAGGCAGTACAGATCAGTGGTTGGCGCTACATGCCACGGTGGAAAGCGCAAGCCTCAAAGCCTTCGATGGTATTGAAGCGACCCTCAGCACCGTTGAAGTTGAACTCAATATGGGTGTGGGTGACACGGCAAGTTTGCTTGATTTTAGTGCTGCGCCCTATAGCGTTGTGACTGGTCCCGCCACCACAGTGGATGGCAAAGAGGTTGCGCCAACGGTCGATCTCACCAGTGATGCGGCATTGGGTACACTCTTGCGTGTCAGCGGCCATCTCAAACTCAATCTCTTCGGCGCAGTCGAGCTCGATGGTGACTTTGCACTGGATCGCTCAGAGGGCGAAGTGCACACCTATGCTGAAGACGAAAACAACGTAGAAACCCTGGTTGGCAAAACCGATGTCGAGATCCTAACGCTTGGCATCAACGATGCCATGGCCTTTATCGGCACCGGCGGCGCAGACAATGGCACCGGCATCAAAGCCTATGGCGTCAATGCGGCGGCATTGCTGGTTACTTCACTCAATAGCGATCAAAAATGGCTAGCGCTTAAAGCCGAAGTGGGCTTTGCAGGGCTCGTTGGTGTCGATGGCATTGAAGCGAACATTAGCCAAGTGACCATCGAGCTTAACCGCTCTAGCAGTGCGCTTGAGCCAGTGCTCGATTTTAGCGGCGACAACGCCTTTGACATCAAAACCGGCCCAACCAGCACCATGACCCTTGAGATGGACGGTGCGCTTGGCACGCTGACCCGCGCAAGCGGTCAAGTGGCGCTTGCCGTAGATGGCTTTGTGCGCATTGCAGGCGAGTTTGCCTTTGAAGTTAACGAAGCGCTTCAAGAAATTACCCTGGGCGATGCCACCACGCGCCAAGCGAATATCGCGACCTTTGGCATTGCCAACGCGAGCGGCTTTGCGGGCATCGAATCAAGCGGCGTTGGGGTTTATATCAATGACGTCAATCTAGCACTCGCCCTCATCGAAACGACTGCCGCAGACAATGGCGATGATGCCGCTAAAGCGGGCAGCTGGTATGCGCTGCAAGCCCAAGTGGGCGGTGCATTCTTAAATGTCTCGGATGACATTTACGGCTACGCCCAAGACATCAACCTCAAGCTCAACCGCCAAAGCGGTGTTGAGCTGGCACAGCAAACTGTGGTCGATTTTGCAGGCGCAAATGCGCTTGAAGTTAAAACCGGAGCCATCGACGCCGATGGCAACCAGCCGAGCCAAACCATTGACATGGCAGGGGCAGACGGTGCGCTGACCGAACTTGCCGGTAGTATCGCGCTGTCGCTTGCGGGTTTTGTCACCGCGCAAGGCCAGTTCTCGCTGACGCACAGAGCGCGTGCGCAGTACCAAATTTACGACGAGACTGACGACAGCACCACGGAAGTGGAGCTCGAAGAGCTTACGCTTGGCATGAGCCAAGTCAGTGCCTTTGTGGGTCTAAATGGTGGCACCGATGAGGCCATGGGCCTTGAGGTCACCGGCGGCACACTTGCGCTACAAATGGTGAGTGAGCTTGAAGAGGGTGGTCAAAGCTGGAGTGCAGTTAAAGCCTCGCTTGGCAGTGCGGCATTGGTGGGTGTTGAGGGTGTCACTGCCAGATTGAGCAACGCTTCATTGGTGGCCAATTTTGCGGCTGAAGATGGGTCTTTACTGGATTTTAACGACGGCTCAGACGCCAATCCATATGCCCAAACGGTCAGTGTCGGGCCTGAAGTGGATAGTGTTCAGCCCACTGAAATTTTGGACATGGATGCCCAGCGTGGCCAGTTTATTGAGGTCACGGGCGTTGCGGAACTGAATTTATTCAACTTTGTGAATCTGTACACAGAGTTTGGTCTATCCAAATTTACCCAAACCGTTGAGACCCAAACCGATGCGGGCACCGAGCAAACCGAGGTTGAGGTTTTGGCCTTTGGTGGGCGTGATGGCTATGCCTTCGCCGGTGTCAACGGTGGCTGGCAGACAGAGACCGTCGAGGGTGAAACCCAGTATGTTCGCGATGCGGATGGTCAGTTGCAGGTGGGGGCAGATGCGCTCGGCTTGTTACTGAGCAATGTGGAATTTGGTTTGGCGTTGGTGTCAGATGGCGATCGCAGCTGGACGGCGTTGGACGCGTCGGTCGGCAGTGCGCAATTTGCGGGTTTAGACCCAGATGACATCAAAGTCGAAGCCAAAAACTTGGGTGTTGAGATCAACCTGGCGGCTGATGCCAGCCTTGGCACGCTCAATTTGGATTCAACCAGCATCGACGTACTCACTGGCCCTGACGCCAGCTTAACCCTCGATATCAAAGCCGAAACCAAGCGGGTGTTTGGTGAAGTTGAATTGAATTTGTTCAACTTCTTTATGGTGGATGGGGCGTTTAATTTCACCAGCCAAACCGACACGGTTCAAATCGATGGTCAGCAAGTTGAGGTGGACACCTTAACCGTCGGCGCCGAGAACGTTTATGCCTTTGCTGGTGTCAACGGCGGTTGGAAAACCGATGCCAATGGCGATTACCTACTTGATCGCGATGGTCTGCGCCAGGCCTCTGATTCGGCGACGGGTTTGGTGTTGCGCGAAGTCGATTTTGGATTGGCTTTTGTGGCCGATGGTGCGGACAAATGGACAGCTTTATCGGCCACTGTGGGTGCAGCTGGATTTGCCGGATTCGATTCAAATGATGTCGTCATTGAAGCACGTTCATTGGAGGTGGATATCAACCTTGCCAATGACGGCGTGACACGTGAGCTGCAGCTCAATGAACAAGCGCTCACCGTCGGTACTGGTCCTGCGACCACCATCGATTTGACCGCCTCTGCGGGCAGCAAGCGTGTGGCGGGTGAAGTCGAGCTGCGCCTGTTCGACTTCTTTATGGTCGATGGCAATTTTGGCTTCTCATCTGAGAAACAAACAGTGCGCATTGACGGCGAAGAGACCGAAGTCGATGCCATGACCATCGGCGCCAGCGATGTGTACGCCTTTGCAGGCGTCAATGGCGGCTGGAAGACGGATGCCAACGGCGATTATGTGTTGGATTCCACCGGCTCGCGTCAAGCGGTAGACGATGCAGTTGGCTTGGTGCTCAAGCAAGTTGATTTTGGCTTGGCCTTTATTGCCGATGGCAGTGATAAGTGGACCGCTTTGACCGCGAAAGTAGGTGAGGCGGGTTTTGCAGGCTTTGATTCCGATGATCTGACCATCAAGGCGAAATCGCTGTTTGTCGAGATCAATCAAGCTTCAGATGGCAACACCCGTGCGCTAGAGCTCGATCAGCAAGCACTGACGGTGAGCAATGGTCCTAGCAGTACCATCGACATCACAGCGCAAAACAATTCCAAGCGCGTCAGCGGCGAAGTTGAACTGAACCTGTTCAACTTCTTTATGGTGGATGGCGCGTTTGATTTCTCTAGTCAGAAGCAGACCGTATTGATTGATGGTGCAGAGACTGAAGTCGATGCCATGACCATCGGTGCAAATGATGTCTATGCCTTCGCAGGCGTCAATGGCGGCTGGAAAACCGACGCCAATGGCGACTACACGCTGGACAGCAACGGTAGCCGGATCGCTGTCGATAATGCGGTTGGCTTAGTGTTGAAAGACGTCGATTTTGGGCTGGCCTTTATTGCCGATGGCAGTGATAAATGGACCGCCTTGACTGCGCAAGTGGGCGAGGCTGGCTTTGCGGGGTTTGATAGCAACGACGTCACCATTCGCGCACGCTCGCTGCAAGTTGAAATCAACCAAGCGTCCGACGGCAATGTGCGCTCGCTGGATCTCGATCAGCAGGCACTGACGGTTAACACCGGCCCGGAGACCACGCTCGATATTAGCGCAGCGCCCAATACCAAGCGCGTCAGTGGTGAGGTGGAATTGAACCTCTTCAATTTCCTCATGATTGACGGCAGTTTTGATTTCTCCAGCAAGACGCAGACCGTACAAATCGACGGCGCAGACGTCGAAGTTGATGCGATGACCATTGGCGCGGGCAATGTCTATGCTTTTGCGGGCGTCAACGGCGGCTGGAAAACGGATGCCAACGGCGATTATGCCCTCGACAGTAACGGACACCGTGTGGCCGTCGATAACGCGGTTGGCTTGGTGTTGGCAGATGTCGACTTTGCGTTGGCCTTCTTGGCCGATGGCGCGGACAAATGGACGGCGCTCACCGCGACTGTGGGTTCTGCTTCATTTGCAGGCTTTGATTCGAACGATATTTCAATCACTGCGCGCTCATTAAAAGTCGAGATTAATCAGGCCTCGGATGGCTACGTTCGTGCATTGCAGCTTGATCAAGCGCCTTTGACGGTCAGCACTGGCCCGAGCACCACGCTCGACATCACCGCGATGCCAAACGTTAAACGTGTTGCCGGTGAAGTAGAGCTTCGCCTATTTGACTTCTTTATGGTCGATGGCAGCTTTGACTTCTCCAGCGCCACCCAAGAGGTGATGATCAATGGCGAGCTGAAATCGGTCGATGCCATGACCATTGGCGCGGGCAATGTATACGCCTTTGCTGGGGTTGACGGCGGATGGCAAACCGACGCCAATGGCGACTATTTACTCGATGCCAATGGCGAGCGCATGCTGGTGCAAGGCGCCTCAGGCGTGGTGCTCAAAGAGGTTGATTTTGGTGCGGCATTTATTGCGGACGGCAGTGACAAGTGGACGGCATTGACTGCCACCGCTGGCTCGATCGCCATCGAGGGTATTTCTGACGATATTACGTTGGAAGCCACGGGTATCTCGGTACAAATTAACCAAGCGTCAGAAGGCAACAACAACACGCTCGACCTCGATCAGCAAGCGCTCACCGTGAGCACCGGTCCGGCGAGCACCATTGATTTGGTGGCCGAGAATGACAGCTTGGCGCTGATGGGGACGGCAGCGATCAACATTGCTGGTCTGGCACGGATCAACGGCACCATCGCC
>JABXHR010000178.1 GCA_013373515.1 Gammaproteobacteria bacterium
AGCAGCGGCACCTGCAGCAGTAGCTGGCGCTGACGATTTGAAACAATTGTCTGGTGTTGGTCCTGCACTTGAGAAGAAGCTTCACGCTGCTGGTGTCACTACTTTTGAACAAATCGCAAACTTCACCGCAGAAGATGTTGCACGCATTGATGAAGTGTTGAGCTTCAAAGGTCGCATTGAGCGTGAAGATTGGATTGGTCAGGCCAAGGCAATCGTTGCAGAACGTGGCTAGTTCTTAGCAAACGTTGTAGAAAAAGCCCGGCTAGCCGGGCTTTTTTTATGTCGTCTAAAACGAGGCTTTTTCTTTGATGAATTGGCCGCTTTGCAGATCGGCAAACGCTTGGCGCAATTCTGCTTGGGTGTTCATCACGATGGGGCCATGCCACGCAACGGGCTCTTGGATGGGTTGTCCGGTGACCAGCAGAAAGCGCATGCCCTGCTCGCCCGAACGCACCACGATTTCATCGCCTGTGCCAAATACCACCAGCGTACGATTGCCACTTTGATCGCGCAGATGTAGCTCTTCACCGTTGAATTCTTTCTCAACCAGAACACCTGTCGGCGTTGAGGCGTCTTTAAACGTTCCACTGCCTTCGAAAATGTAGGCAAATGCATTGCGGTAAGTGTCGATTGGCAAGCGCTTCAGTGTATTGGGTGGCAACGAGATATCGAGATATTGTGGTTCTGCGGCAATCCCGTCGACAGGGCCACGTTGGCCCCAGAATTCGCCCGTGATGATGCGCACATGCGTCCCATCATCGTCGGTGATCTCGGGGATATCTTGTCCTGCAATGTCTTGATAGCGTGGCGACGTCATTTTGTCTTTGGCAGGTAAATTGGCCCAAAGCTGGAAGCCGTGCATGCGGCCCATTGCATCGCCTTCTGGCATTTCTTGATGCATGATCCCTGAGCCCGCCGTCATCCATTGAACGGAGCCGGCACCGAGTCGGCCATGGTTGCCTAAGCTATCTGCGTGTTCGACTGTACCCGCCAGTACATAGGTGATCGTTTCGATACCCCGATGAGGGTGCCAAGGGAAGCCGTTCTGATATTGACTGGGATCGTCGTTGCGAAAATCGTCCATCATCAAAAATGGATCGGTCATCGAGGGGTCGCCAAAGCCGAATACGCGATGAAGGTGCACACCAGCGCCCTCCATCGTCGGGCGGGCTTGGCTCAGTTGCTGAATAGGTCTGACAGACATGGTCTAGCTCTTTACGAATGAGCATTGACGATGCTATCGCTGCGCTAATTTTTAAAGCCCTTTGCCATGAATTCAGTTTAAACCGCGAGCAATCAATGGCGCGGTTTTCGAGCGGGTTGGTCTTGCCCGCCGTGACCTTCGGGGCGCGGCGGCCGTGGTGGTTTCAAGTCGTGGCTCGGTGGTTTTGGGGTAGCCCCTTGATCTGACTTTGGTGGCGAGCTATTGTGCCGCGTACTGTCGCCGTGGCGCCGGTCTTTGAAACGCTGGAATAAATCCTGCCGCTGATCTTTAGGCAGGGCCTCGAATCGACGCATAAACTCTGCGCGCCGCTGAGGCGGTAGCCCGCGAAAGCGTTGGTGCAGCTCGCGTAATTTGGCTTGCTTGTCCGCGTCGAGTTGGCTGAACACTTTAAAGCGCTCTCTCAATCGAGCGCGATCTTCATTGGGTAATTGCTGCCAAGTGTGAAGCTTTTCTCGCGCTGCGACCTTGGCGGCTTCATCCATCATGCGCCATCGCGCAAGTCCTGCGAGTAACTTTTCGCGCCGTTCATCGGGAAGTGCATCCCAACGATCCGCGAGTTTGACCAAGTCTGTTTGAGTTTGTGCGTCTAGTTCACTCCACATAGGGGCGGCTTGTAGGTGCAGCGATAGCGCCAACAAACTCAGCACAAATAGAGATTTATTCATCAGTTTGCTCCATGGGCGTTGACTGGTATAGCTCGACAAGCGCGAGTAAATCGGCCAGTTCTGCATTGACGATGATTTGGATATCTGTCTCGGCCAAGAACATCAGCATTTCCTCATCCGGTAAGGTTTCTGATGAGGGCTCATCGGCTGCCATCACAACAGAGACACAACAAAGCGTTAGCCATTTTATTGGGTTAACCATTGTCGAGCGCCTGTTCACTAAGCCAAATCAGAAACTCTAGTTCGTCGAGTAATTCTAGGCTGTCATCTGACGCCAGAATTTCATAGTCGTCTGTCGTGATCAGCGTTTCGTTGGCAAGCGGTTCGGCGACTGTCGGTGTTGCGCTTTGCCACGGTTGTACCCACGCGATGATTGCCGCCAAAAGCACACTCGCGGCAGCAGGACCGAGCCACATTGGCTTGCGAGTCGGGTCGGTTTGGGGAGACAGCGCGGCACGCCGCGCCTCTAGCAGGCGTTCGGCGGACTGTGCACCCAGTTGCTCTGTCTTTCGATCTAAATGTTGGCGCAAGTGATTCGTGTTCAATTTTCGCCTCCTATATTTAAAGTTTGCATGGCACGGGAGAGGTGCGTTTTCACGCTGCCCTCGCTGCAGCGCATGGCGAGCGCGGTTTGTTTGACATCGAGCCCTTCCCAAACTCTTAGCATCAGGGCTTCGCGTTGCCGCTCGGGCAGCACGTTTAGCCGTTGCTCTAGCTGCTCGCCTGCATCGCTTAGCTCCATTTCTAAATCGGGCTGACTGTCGTCGGCTTGGCTGTCCATTTCGTCGACACCGTCTGTGCTCAACCAGTGTTTGACTCGATTCAGTGCCGAAGCCAACGGCGTTTTACGAAAGAAATCCATCTTTTGCGTGTACAACACCTTGAAGAACAATGGTGTCCATTGTGCTTCGGGCTTCTCGGCATAATGCTGGACGAATTTAATCATGGCATTTTGCACAATATCTTCTGCATCGGCACGGTTGGCTAGCCCGTAACTGACATGGGTTAGGGCGCGTGGGCCGATGCTGGCCAAAAATGCGTCTAGCGCTTGTCGCTGACTCAAACGATGCTCTCAATGTGTCCGTGCACTCACTATAACGCGGCGGCTCGCAATCGGTTGACATCAAACATTGGAAAAAGAGAAATGTAAAAAAATGTGTTCAGTGTCAACCGCTTGGATGGTGGTGCGTTGATGGGTTAACGGCACGGCGAACTAGTTGCCAAGCCTGTAGACGCAAACAATCTAAGGAATTAGTCATGAAAAAAACGATCTTAAGCACGCTCATCTTCGCCCCGACATTCGCAATGGCTGCAGGCCTGATGCAAAATCCTCCGACCATCACCGACACAGATGGCGACGGCTACATCAGTTACGAGGAAATTACCACCCAAGTTGAAGCCCACAAATTGGCGCAAACCACGCAGTTGATTGCCGAGGGCGCTGATAAGGATGGTGATGGCAGCATTTCACGGGAGGAGCGTAAGAGTTACTTCGAATTGAGTGCTATCGCCGCAGGCGCAGACGCTAATGGGGATGGCAGTTTGTCACGCGATGAGCGCCGCGATTATATGATGACGCAGGCCATCGCTGCCGGTGTCGACATCAATGGCGACGGTGATATCAGCCGGGATGAAATGCGTGCGGCTCGCCAAGCGAAACGTGCAGAATTTGAGGCACAATTTGACATAGATGGCGATGGCACGTTGAGTGAGCAAGAGTCAACTGGTTTGGCGCAACACAAAGCCGAACGCAAAGAAAACCGTGAAGCCAAGGGCGGGCGTCATGGCGAGGGCGAAGGTCCAAAAGGCGGTCATGGTTCGCGCGATGGTAAGGGGCACGGCGAGCGTGGCGGCGAAGGTCGTCGCGGTCACGGCGGCTAATCTTCTAGCCCGATACCATCAACGCCGACCTCGTGTCGGCGTTTTTGTTTGATGCCGCAGTGCGGCTGTTTTGCATTTTGCAATGCAGGCGGCATAATCCACTGATTTACTCGGCTCAATTGTCGGGCTTGGTTATCGGGAGAATTCAAATGAATATCGATCTCAGTGGACAACATGCTGTTGTCACCGGCGGGGCTTCTGGCTTGGGGTTGGCGGTGGTGGAAGGCTATCTTAGAGCCGGGGCCAAAGTGTCAGTCATTGACCTTGCGCCGAGCGCCAATGCCGATTTGACTGCTTTGGGCGTCGAATACTATAGCGCTGATGTTTCGGATACGGCTCGAATGCGGGCGGTGATTGACCAGTGTGAGGCGGCCGCACCCATCGATATTCTCTATAACAACGCCGCGATTTTTGACATGGCACCGCTTTTGGAATCTAGCGAGGAAAGTTTCGATCGCCTGTTTAACATTAATGTGCGAGGCATGTTCTTTACGCTCCAAGCGGTGGCGCAAAAAATGGTCGACCGCAACGCCAGCGGCCGGATTATCAATCTTGCTAGTCAGGCCGGTCGACGTGGCGAAGCACTCGTCTCGCATTATTGTGCCAGTAAAGCAGCAGTGATCAGTTATACCCAGTCTGCAGCCTTGGCGCTGGCGCCGCACGGCATTACCGTGAATGCCATTTCGCCGGGCGTGGTTGACACGCCGATGTGGGATTCGGTCGATGCGCTATTTGCCAAATACGAAAATCGTCCGCTGGGTGAAAAGAAAACACTGGTGGGCACGGAAGTGCCATTGGGTCGCATGGGCAAGCCTGACGACGTTGCGCCGTTGGCCGTGTTCTTGGCCTCCGATCAAGCGCGCTACATTACTGGCCAGACCTACAATGTCGATGGTGGTAATGTCTTGAGTTAGCCCACAACATCGCCTTGTTAGCCGATTGTGGCATGTAATTCAACCTTACTTATAAATGCAGCTCTTTTGCCGCTAACAAGGCCATGACACTATTGTCCAATGCAAACTTTTTCTATCTCGGCCTAGCGCTGACGATCTTCGGTTTTATCAAGCGTAATGATGTGCCGACGCAGTTGGACGTCCTGCCAATACTCGATCGCCAGCCGATACAGACCCCCACCGAGGCGAAGCCGTTTGATATTCTAAAAAATGGCCATCGCTACCAAGTCACGCCGCGATTTGACTACGACATGGTGGGTTTGGTGGTCTCTGCCCGTAACTTTGATCCCGACATTGGTATGCATGCACGATCTAATGACGCACTGAATGTCTCGGACTTATGTGTGGTCTGGCAGGATCTGGCCGATCAAAGTGTGCTGGCACAGTTTGAATTTTATAGCGGCCCCTTTTATTGCCGTGTTTCTGGCAAGCAGCCACTAGACTATGCTGGGTTTGATTGGACGCAGCTGTCGAATAATCATTTGCTCACCGAACAGCCGATGCTTGGTCAAGCGCTTCGCAATTTGAAAGTAGGTGACCAGATTCGCCTCAAAGGCATGCTGGTCGACTACGGCATTGAGGGGCGGCAAATTCGCGCGACCAGCACCACTCGTGAAGACGAGGGCAATGGCGCCTGTGAATCCATTTATGTGACAGACCTAGAAGTGCTGGTCCAATCGCCATCGCTGTACCGAACCATCATGTGGTCGGGATTGGCGGTGTTGATGTTGTCTATTGGCTACTGGCTGTGGGTACCCGTGAAACGGCGGCGCAAATCGCGGGTGGCGCGAAGAATCGAGCGAGCTAGTGAATCAACGCCTGAAGCGCAGAACGATCCGCTGCAAGATCAGCAATTGTAATGCCGTCAAAGGTATTGGCAAATGCGCTCTTTGCGGCATCTAGTCGGCATTTGAGCGTGCAATTGCCCATAAACTGACAGGGGCCGGTTTCGCAGTCCACCATCGGTCCATCGAGCTCTAGCTTGCGCAGCAATTCGCCAAGTTCAATGGCGTTGGGGCTTTTGGCCAATTTAATGCCGCCATGCTTGCCACGTGAGCTGGTGATATACCCATCTTGTGACAGTCGGTTGATGACTTTCATAAGGTGGTTTTTCGAAATTTTAAAAAACTCACTGATTTCGCGAATACTCGCCAAATCTTCTTCGTCTTTTAGCGATAGATACATCAGGCTACGTATGGCGTAGTCTGTGTGTTTTGTGATTCTCATGGTCTTAATCTTTGTAATGTTGTTTGACCGGATCTGCCGACGGAATACATTGGCGATCATCTTCTCCCTTGACCTCAGCGTTTAATCTCATTTGTGATCGCACGCTGAACGTCATGGATTGAATATATCACTGTCTGTTGTAAATATGTGTTTTTGCTCGACTAGAATTTGGGTTCTCTCAGTCAAAGCGTCAGTGATGCGGTTTATTGTTTTTCGAATTTTTTTGGTGGCGCTAATGGCCTCAATCGTTAATGTGGCACATGCCGAGCCCGCAAAGTTGCGTGGCGTATGGGTGGCGACAGTGCTCAACATTGATTGGCCCTCGGCAGAGGGGCTGGCTATCGACGCGCAAAAGGCGGAGTTTGTCGCGCTGCTCGACCATTATCAGAAGCTGCAATTTAACGCAGTTTTTGTGCAGATACGTGCGGCTGGGGATGCCCTCTATCCAAGTAAGCTAGCCCCGCTTGCCCGCAGTTTGAGCGGCACCGAGGGGAGCACTCCGACGGAGGACTTGCTGGCGTGGATGATTGCGCAATCACATCAACGCGGCATCGCGTTTCATGCATGGATGAATCCCTATCGCGCATCGATGGGCAAGGGTAATCACGCCAACAATCACATCAGTCGTCAACGGCCAGATTGGATTGTGGATTATGGCGGCAAGCAGTACCTCAATCCCGGATTGCCCGAGGTTCGCACGCATTTACTCGCGGTGATCGATGAAGTCTTGCAACGCTATCCCATCGATGGGCTGCAGTTTGACGATTACTTTTATCCCTACCCGGAGGGCAACTCTCCATTTGATGACGCAGAGGCGTTTAAGCGCTATGCACAAAGCGGCGAGTCATTGGGAGATTGGCGCCGCAGAAACACCACCCAGTTTGTTTACGATGTCAAACGCTTGGTACAAACGCGGCGACCAAAGGCATTGTTTGGTGTCAGTCCGTTTGGCGTTTGGAGAAATCAATCCAAAGACCCTAGAGGCTCGGCCACAAAGGCCAGCCGCACCTCATACGACGACCTGTACGCCGATGTGAAATTGTGGGCTGAGCGAGGTTGGATCGATTATGTCGCACCGCAAATTTACTGGAGTACGCAGCACAAGACGGCCAACTACACCGCGTTGCTCGACTGGTGGCAAAACAATCACGGCCGCGCCCATTTGCTGATTGGCCATGCAGGCTACAAGGTGAAAAACGATGGCGATAGGACTTGGGAGGACCCCAATGAGCTACCCCGCCAGATACAGCTGGCGCGGGGTAGTGCTCAGGTGGCAGGGCATTTGATTTATAACGCCACCTCTCTGAAGAATCGGCATCCACAGATCTTGGCAGAGGCGGCCAGAGCGATGCTAGGCCAATAGTTGCCTAGCGGAATTCAAAGTACTCGTGGTGCACACTGTGTGCTGATGGTTTGACGTGCTTGATGAGCGCACTGACCATCGCTTTTGGACCGCACATAAAGTATGAGGTTTGATTGACTTGGCCAAGTTGCTCTAGCGTTTCGGCGGTGACAAACTCGCCATTGTTCGACTCAAACAGTTTGACCGTGACATTGGGCATGGCATTGGCGATGGCCTGCAATTCTTCCAAAAACAACGCCTCGGCTTTCTCCCGAACGGCGTAGAGCAGGGTGATGTGTCTGTTGTCATCGCTTTGCAATTGACGCAGTGCAGATAAAAACGGTGTGATACCTATGCCACCTGCAACCCAAACTTGCTGTTTCGACGCTGTACTCTCAGCTGGGTCGAATTTGCCATAGGGGCCAGTGACTTTAACCGCTGCACCGGCCTCTAAGTCGTCACGCACTTTTCGTGTCCAGTCGCCCAATACTTTTGTGGTGAAGCGCAAGTTCGCTTCACTGGGCGCGCTGCTTATGGTGAAGGGATGTGGTTCGTTAAATCCCTCGGCCTCGATTTCGATAAATGCAAACTGGCCAGGTTTAAAGCTTAATTTTTCGCCCTGTGGCGCCAATACCAACTCACTCGCACGCTCGAGTTTGTTGACCTCAACCAGCGTGTACTGGTGACTGGGCGCTCTCTTCGATGCCAATATCTGGGTG
This sequence comes from Gammaproteobacteria bacterium, assembly GCA_013373515.1. Lineage (GTDB taxonomy): Bacteria > Pseudomonadota > Gammaproteobacteria > JABXHR01 > JABXHR01 > JABXHR01. Next base: position 8,013 of record JABXHR010000178.1, read on the forward strand.
TATAAATAGGCGCCAATGCCGACAAGGCCTGTCAGCAGCAGCATCAAAGAACCCGCACTGCCACGGGTGAAAAAGACATCCGGCGTGGTCACCATATGACCAAAAATTAAAATAAACAACACGCCCATCACTCTGTGGGGTTTTCGCCAAACGTGATAAGCAATTTTTCGATTGAGCGTGATGACAATCGACAAAATCAACAGCACCATGGAAATCATGCCGAGCGGCGCAGAGGGTACCAGTGCGTTGGCAATTTCATCTGTGCCAGGCGGGAGCACCTCGGGGGATGCGAAGAAGTGAATAAGTACGAGCAATAAGGCGCTTACGCCTGCCATTTTGTGCACTTGGTACATTCGGTCTAATCCGCCGAATGCAGACTCTAATGCCCTGGGTCGGGTGGCGAGCACGATGCTCACTGCCATTAAAATAAATGCGCTACCACCCAGCGTGGTAGCCACTGTGGCGCGCGCTGCGGCGTCGCTGCCAGTGAGATTGAAAATCACAAATAATCCGATCCACCCGAAGATGAAAATTACGCCTTTGCTCATGGTTTTTTATCCTTTTTGATTCGCCGTGTTTTCAGTTTACGCAGCTTGATAATGGCAGTGTGTAACCAATTGTTTCTATCTGGAAAAGCTTCGTTTCCAACTTCTGGCTTTAGATTTAAATCCTCGCGTCCAAATAAGTCGCCCAACGAATTAGGAGCGGTTTTATGGGACGGTTTTATGAAAATGCAGCATTTGATGTCAGAACGCGTGAAATGTTTCCGTTCGAGCTCAAAGGTGATTGCTTGGCCGAAGCCTTTGGCGATTGGAAATCACATCCTGGATTTTTGGCACACGGCTCGACGCTACACGGTTTTCATAATCGCCTTCGTGCGGCGGTGGATTTATTTGCCGATGAAGCGGGCAAAGAGGTGTTGGCATTTGATGAAGAGGCATTGCCGCATTGGCAGCTTCTAAACTATGGGCAGCAAATTGTCGATGTGGCGCATTCACATCACCATGCGGAAGATCATGTGTATTTTCCACGGTATTTGGCTGCGTTTCCGCAGCTTGAGCGGCCACTGAGTTTGCTCGATGGCGATCACAAGGTGTTGGACGAGTCGCTCGATGCGTTAGAAGCCAGTGTGAAAGCTCTGAAACCAGGAGCGACATTGCACGGCTGGGAGCGTTCCCGTGATGCGGCAGAGCAGCTACAGCAGATTATTCATCGACACCTCGACGATGAAGAAGAAATCGTGATGCCGGTGTTGATCAACCGATACGAGGGATGACCGTGACTACCGCCAGCCGATCTCGCTGGCGGTTTGTGGGCCGATTCGTGTCTGCTGGAGCGCATCTGCCTCGACGGCCAAATTGGCGGCAATGGCAATACGACCTCCCATGATCTCGGCATACCGTTGAGGAAAACGCGGAGTTTGCTCGGGATTGTCATAGCCATGTGGGTAGAGCGGCAGATTGGTTCGGGGATCGTATTTGTCGCGGGCGCCAAATAGGTGTAACAACTCATGGGTCGCGACCACCAGATTGCGCAATTTTGCCTCTGGCGCGGCGTAGACGTTGACCAAGGCAATCCCACCATTTTCCAAACCGGTTGAGTGGGGAAGCATCCGCTGTGCGCCATCGGGGAAATAGCGCAAATACACATGCAGGTCTGCCTCTTCGACGGTCATTTTTTGCCAGAATGACCACCAACGTAAATGCAAACTCCACAGGATGACTTCGGCAATGCGCGCCTCTGCTGGGGGCGAGGGTGGGGCGGTGTTGATCACAGGATCTAGACGAAATTGCAACACGCCGTCGATCGATTTGCCATAGCGCCGCGCTTGTTCGATCAAATATTGATTGATCGTGCGCAAATCATCGGTGTCGATGTTGGCCGCTACGCGACTGTCAGTGGCTATTGGGTGCACCGCAATGGTCACTGGCTGCGTCCAAGACTGAAGCTTGTGGCTATGAAATCGTCCGCCCCAAATGACCCAGAGCAAGACAATCAATAACAGTAATAGTCGCAGTGTCTTGGGCATATGGCTTTATCATTCTAATTGTCATGGTTATCGGCTCAGTCACTTAAAACCAAAGTTTTGCCCCAATTCACTTTTGCCCATAATTTCTCGTGGATGACGTACAACACCAGCGCGCTCGCCATTGAGCTTAGCGCTAGGCTTCCTGCCTGCGTAATCGATCCTAGAAAGACATACGCCAGTAGGCTGGTACTGACCAGTCCCAGCAGTTGCCAAGTGAGTGCCTTCGTCCAAAGTCGAGTGTTGCTTTCCATCAGTGCTCCTTCAAATTCTGGCGCCACTTTAACCAGCTCGTACTGCTCACGGAAATAGGGGTATAGTAATCTTTATCTGTAATTGTTAATTTTTATCAACAATGATTTCTAAAAACGACAGAGCTGCGTTATTTCGGCGACGAACTCTACATGCCTTGGCGAATCGGCGCATGTCGCAAAGCGAATTATCGCGACATGCGCAGGTGGATCGCTCGACGATTTCACAGCTGCTGACCGGTGATGACCCAAGACTGCCCGGTGCACACTTGGCTGCACAGTGTGCAGAGATTCTGGGTGTTAGTGCCGATTGGTTGCTAGGCCTCACAGAGCGTTCTGAGCGTGCGGTGGATATTTTGGAGATGTCGCTTGAGCTCAACGAGGCACAACGCAGTGGCGCGGACCATCGGGTGCATACTTGGCTTAAAGAATCTTGGGGCGCAAAGGTGCGCCATGTGCCCGCGTCCTTGCCCGATGCATTAAAAACCGAAGCGGTGCTGCAATGGGAGTACAGCGATTCGTTGGCGCAAACCGCCATTCAAGCCGAGGATTGGCGCACGCTGCAGCTGCAGATGTTGCAGGAGCAGCAGGCCGATATGGAAATTTGTTTTCCGATTGAAACCTTGCATAGCTTGGCCGCTGGTGAAGGGTATTGGTCGGGGTTGCCACGGGCCGATCGCTTGGCGCAGTTGCAATTATTGGCCGACTATTGTGATCAACTCTATCCCACACTGCGCATCGAATTATTCAATGCAAAGCAGGTGTACAGTGCGCCGTTGTCGGTTTATGGCACTAAGCTCGCGGTGGTCTATGTGGGGAGATATTATTTTGTGCATCGAGAAGGGGCCAAAATCAAAGCACTCATCAATCACTTTGATTGGCTGGTGCGCTCAGCCGTGGTGGATGCTCGGCAGATGCCGAGCCACATACGCGGGCTAATCGACACGCATTTAGCCGATTAGTTGAGGCTCGTGCGGTTTGAGCACCTCGATAATAAAGTCGATATGCTCGCCTAGATCCACACCCAGCGCCTCGATACCGGCTTTGACTTCATCGCGATCCACGCCGCTGGCAAAGGCTTTGTCTTTAAGCTTCTTTTTTACCGATTTGGCGGTGAGGTCTTGGAGCTTGTTGGGGCGTACACGTGCTGCGGCCACAATAAACCCAGTCAGCTCATCGCTGGCCAGTAGCGCCTTGTCGAGCAGGGTTTCGCAGGGTACACCCCACTTGGTGTAATGGCAGCTGATGGCATGAGCGATTTCTTCATCGCCGAGTTCACGAATGCGCTCAACCACCAAGTTCGGATGTTGTTCTGGCCATTTTTGGTAGTCGGCATCGTGCAAAAAGCCTGTCCATTCCCAGCGATCAGGGTCTTGCCCGTAGCGCTCGGCAAGGGCACGCATGACCCAACCTACCGATAACATATGGTTGCGAAGCGCAGGGTCATCGACCCATTCATTAAAAATTTGCTGCGCGGTGTGAGTATCCAGCATTGACACATCCTCCTTCAAAAAATTCACTGCGTTCACGGCTGCCAGGGTGTGACGATAGCAATCCAGCCTCTTGTTCGCCGAGTGCATTAAACACCAGCGCGCCCTTGGTTGGATCCTTGCCCATGGCGCACAACAAATCGCGGGCAAAGCGGTCTGCTTCGGCCTCGGCAGTGCGTGAGTAATCCATCTGCATCGCTAGCGCCGGGAGATAGGTGACCGCGCCGCTGACATCGCCAAATAACACAGCACTCATGGCCGATAGGCCCATATACGAAAACAGCGCTTGCATGCTGTGGTAATACGCCAGATGCCCAAGTTCATGCGCCAAGACTGCGTTGACGGCATCGAGATCACCATCGAGCTGCTCGACCAACTCTTCGGTAAGCAAAATGGTGCGATTGGGTAGCGCCAGCGCATTTGGGCCGATGGAATTGCTCGCTTGTAGGCTGACAATCTCCAGACGCGCAGGCTCTTGGCTTTCTCGGCTCAACTCGTCGAAATTGGCTTCGATCATTCGCTTGGTTTTCTCACTGAGTAGTTGTGCGGGTTGCACTTCGCTTTGATACAGATACTCGTAAGCGGCCTCTCCAATGCCGTCGGCGAAAGACTGCGGGATAAATGGGGCCGCAGCCATGGCAAGTCCGGGGAGTAGCCACTTCACGGCCACCACAATGACCAACACCAAGGCGATCAAGCTGGTGATCAGCGTATTGGGGTGGTGCCAAGCCGCCCAACGCGTGCTGGATTTTGCGCCTTGAGCGAGGATGTATTGTTGCTGGTCCGGCGCAAGCTCGCATTCGATTGTACCGTCGGCAAACGGCGGATTGCGCACTTGGATTTGGTAGTGGCCGTTGCGGTATTGCTCCGATACGGTGAGCGCCGCATACAGAAAATCCAGTTGCCGGTCTGGCAGGGACAGTCGAAGTCCGTCTGGGTTGAATGTCAGCTGTGCCGGTTGCGGTTTAGACTGATAGCCATCAAACCAAGTGCCCTGAATGTTCATAGTGCAATATCCAAATCAAAGAGTTCGCTCGCCGAATCGCCCGTGGCACCGGCGGCTTTGCGCGTCGCTTGGCGTGCGATGAGGCGATCACTGGCGTCTTCAATTAAAATCGCGGCGACGCGATAGCGTGCAACGCGTATTTTGGCTGCGGGTTGAAATAGACCCAAAGTAATAAGCGTCAGAACGAAGTTGATTAGGCGCAGCTTAAATAGCCCAAAACCGCTGAGATTGCACTGGAATCTGACATCATTGAGGCGCGTCTTAGACCAGATACTGTTTTGAACGGCAGCCATCGCGTAGGACTCCAAGTAGAGCCACGGCACGGTAATCAATAAAACGCCGAGCGCACCAAGGACGAATATCGATTCGGTGTTTTGCGCAAAAAGGATGATGCCAATACAAAAGCTAATCAACACCGCAAGAACCATATGCCCAATATAGCCGCCAATTAGCCCGGCGGTGCTGCCGCTGACGCTAACGCGCTGATTGCCCCACCAAATATGTTGCTGTATTTTCCGTTGAAACATTCCCAAAATCAGCGGTAGTGCGATCCAAGGCAATATCGCAAGCCCAAGGAATAGCCCGCTTTCCCACCAGCTCTCGTATACAAACATTCCGGCTAGTAAGTTCGGCATAAACAGAAAGGCAATGGACGGCAAAAACACCTGATAAAACACCCCGAGCGGCGCCTCTAGCCGAAAATACACGCCCCGATAAGCGGTGTTACGCAGCTTGAAGCGGTAGGACTGATGCAACAACCACGGCAGCAAAAGCACCACCAATGCTGTGATGGCAATCGCCGTAATCTGGCTAAACTCCGTGGCGAAAAAATATAGTCCAAACAGCGCCAGAGCGAGCACGCGGCCACGCAGAATCTGCCAAGGCTCGGCGGTGTATCGCAGCCGGTGACCGTTAATCACGGTGTGATGGTAGAAATACCGCATGCGGCGAACCTTGGCCCAAGGGCTATAAAGCCCTAGCGTCAACAGGGTAAATAGGAGGTTTTGCACCCAAATGCGGGTGTACTCAATCGCGTTGCCGTCGAACTGCACCTGTCGGTAATTGATTGGAACGATGCCTGTAAAGGTGTTCTCGGAGTTCATGGTTTAGTGTCCTAAGGCGCTGAGTGCTTGTTCGGTGGCAGAGGCATAGTGGCCACCGAATTTTATGGCATGTACGGTCAAGGGGGCCAGCTGCATCAATGGCACCAGCGATTCAAAAGCAGGGTCATAACCGATCTTCTCGAAATAGGCCGCAAAAATATCCGGCCCAAAGCCCCCAAATAATTTCATCATCGCCAAGTCAAAATAGGGGTGATTGCCGTGTGCCGCTGGGTCTATTAGCCAGCTATGACCATCTCGGTCGACAATGCGATTGCCGGCCCATAAGTCGCCGTGCACCAACGATGGCGGCGTTGCAGGATCAATCCACTGGTCAAGCCGGTCGGCGACCGCTTCAATGCGCGTTCGTGTGTGCTTTGACAACGCGCCGCGTTCTGCAGCGATGCGTACCAGAGGTCGCAGGCGACAATCGGCGAAAAATTCGCACCAAGTTTTCGTCGGTGGGTTGGGTAGCGCCAACGAGCCAGTGGTTGCGTGGTCGGGTCTGCCGAAACAGTCGAATGAGCGCTGGTGCAGAGTCGCCAATGCCCGCCCGAATTGGACATCATCCCGCGCTCGGCCACCCGGTTCAACCCACTGCAGCATCAAAAATGCAGGCGGCTCATCCGCGACCGCAATCACCTTGGGTGTATTGGCAAAGCCAGCCTCACGCAGCCAAGTCAAGCCCGTGGCCTCGGTGGCAAAAAAATTGGCCGGTGGATTGGGGTGGGTTTTGAGAAAAAACTGCCCTTGCTCGGTGCTGACACAGTAGGCATCGGCAAAATCACCGCCGCCGATGGGCTGCATGGCGTCGGGGTCTAGATCGAGAGCTTGTGCAAGAGAATGTTTGAGCGACATGCTCGCTATATTGCCCAGTGTTCCGTCATGATTCAAAGGTTAACTGAATTATGCGAGGTGCATGGCCCATTTGAATCTTCGATGAACCCGTTTTTACGCAATCGAGATCTACGAGAACAGTGGCCGATGACAAGCACCGGCCTTTGATTTGATGGGCGGCGTGCCCATCGTTTCTATGACTTATTGAAAGTACATATCGCGCTTGCCGTCTAGATCGACCAGCGTAATGCACACCTCTGGCCCGGCGCAGCGATCTCCGTGGAAATCACCACCTTTGACAAAAGCAAATGCATCCTGACCGTGGGTTGCTTCGTTGCCCTCTGCGTCGATATGCGTCCAATTGCCTTGAATCGCAATGCCGTGGTAGTCATTGCTATGTGCGTGCAAGGGGAACTCAACACCAGGCTGCATGCGAAACGCCCACATGGCGTCGCCTGCTTCTTCGCTGCCCCAAAGTACCGCCTCTTCGACGCCTTCGCCAATTTGTGACCACGCAGCGTCATCGAAGTTCACCACGTGACCGTGCGAGTCTTCGGCTTGGGCCGCAAAAGAAAGGGTAAGGGCAAGTGCAGGGATGAGTTTTTTTAGCATGTGTATCTCCGATTAGTTAATTATGTACCGAACGGTATAATAATCAAAAACCATTGGGAGTCAATTGGATTTTGTATAGTGTTGTAAATCCACAGACCGGAGTGTGCGCGTGCGTGGCCGTCCTCGAAAATTTGATCGTTCAGCGGTGTTGAAAACCGTTCGAGAGACCTTTTGGCTGACGGGTTATGCCGGGACCAACTATGCGCTACTGTGCGAACGAACCGGTCTCAATAAACCCAGTCTCTACAACGCATTCGGCAGCAAGGACGCGCTATTTTTGGAAGCACTCGAGTCGTATATTGCGCTTGGGGTTCAACCGTCGATTGAGCGCCTAAACGCGGTGCAAAATGTTCGAACAGCGATCCAGATGCTGTTGGAGGACACGGTGAAGGCGCTGACGGATGAGCAGACGCCAGCAGGATGCTTTTTGGCGAACAATCTAACGTTTGCGCAAAATGATGAGGTGCCCGACGCGATCACCACCGCATTAGAAAATGGCGTTGCGTTGACGCCCGCTGCAATTCTAAATCGCCTGGAAAGTGTTGAACCAAATGTGCTCCCCTCGGGCGTATCTGCGCGTGAGTTAGCGGTTTATTTTGAAACACTGATCGCGGGGTTGTCGGCGATGGCGCGTGAGGGCGCGGCACAGTCTGATTTGCTTAAGGTGGTTGATCTGGCGATGCAATTCTGGCCGGAATCGTGAGGCTGAGTATTGCCTTGCGCAATTGTGCATTGTGTCGTTCGGGCAGCTACTCCAGTGAAATGAGCCTGCGGCGTTGCGCCGCAGGCTGATGGGTTAGCCGTACACCAGTGAGGGCAAGAAGGTCACTAATCCGGGTATCAAAATACAGAGTAACAAGCCTACCGCTTGTAGCAACAAGAAGATCAGTGAAGATCTGAAGATGGTTGCCATGCTGATTTCTGGCGGGCAAACCCCGCGCAAGTAGAACAAGGCGTAGCCAAACGGCGGGCTGATAAATGACATCTGCATGTTGACCAAATAAAGCACGCCGAACCACAGCGCGACTTTATCGCCGGGCACGGGCGGCAGGCCAAATAGTCCGTCGAAGGTCAGCGATTTGACGATGGGCACAAAGATTGGCACCGCCAGCAACAAAATGCCGACCCAATCCAAGAACATGCCCAAGATCACCAGCAACACCATCATCAAGAACAAAATGCCGTAAGACGATAGACCGGTGCCGAGCAGTGTGTCCGTGATAAAGGTTTGGCCGCCTTGCAGGATGTAGAAGCCCACAAATATTGAGGCACCAAAGATAATCCACAGTACCATTGCGGCCGCTTTGGCGGTGGTCACGGAGGCATCTTTGAGCATTTTTAGGCTAAAGCGTCCGTGCATGGCTGCCACCACAATTGCGCCAAATGAGCCTATGCCTGCCGCTTCAACGGGTGTGGCGATACCCGCAAACAGCAGACCCAGCACCAGCATTACCAACAGCAGGGGCGCCAGTAGATTGCGCAGCATCAGGAGCTTTTCTTTAAAGCTGGCGCGTTCTTCTGGGGCAATGGCAGGCCCCATGGCGGGGTTACGTGCCGAGCGAATCAGCACGTAGGCGATATACATGCCCGACAACAACAATCCGGGCACGATCGCACCGAGGTAGAGTTCGCCGACAGACTGCTGTGCCACAACCGCATACAAAATGGCCAAGATTGACGGTGGAATCAAAATACCCAATGTGCCGCCAGCCAAGATCGAACCCAGCGCAATTTGGTGGTCATAATTGCGTTTGAGCATGGCGGGCAGCGCGATCATGCCCATCGTCACCACTGCTGCACCGATTACGCCCACCATTGCTGCTAATATGGTCGACGCCAAAATGGTCGCTGCTGCCAGACCGCCATTGAGACCGCCCATCCACTTGTAGACCACGTCGAACATCTCTTCGATCAAGCCTGCACGCTCCAGCATAGCCGCCATAAAGATAAACAACGGGATCGCGGCCAAGTCGGGGTTGGTCATCATCGGGAAGATGCGACTGGGGATGATGTTGAGCATAAACTGATCGCCGATCAGGTAGATAAACACCACGCCGAGGCCGCCGGTGACAAAGGCAAGCGGCAAGCCCAGCATCAACACAATCAGCAAGCTGCCAAACATGATCCACGTGAGATCGGCGATGCCGACATTGCTGAGAATGCCTGCGGTTCTAAACAAGAATTTTTCGTCGCCCCAAGGGTCGTAGAAGGCAATATTGATAATCTCGACCACGACGACAAACGACATGGCGGCAGCCAGCAAAATCATCAGCCAAGTAGCGAGTTTGCCCACGGCACTGCGCCCAGCGGGTTGAGTGGTGGCGGTCATGCAGCACCTCCTTGTGACATTTGCTTAAACAGCAAGATGTCCTTGGTCAATTTAGACACGCCTGCCAGCAAAATCAAAATGCTGCCAATAAACATCGTCATTTTGATCGGCCAGTACTGAATGCCCCACGTCTCTAGGCTGATTTCGCCCATTTCCATCGAACTGATCATAAAAGTCCAAGAGGTCCAGAGCATCGCGAGCGCGAAAACAAAGAAAAATATCGATGTGAGAATGTCCATACCGACACGGCCAAGCGGCGGCAACTTGACGTAGACAATGTCGACGCGCACATGTGAGCCGTGCAGCAGTGCAAAGGCACCGGTTAGCAGGTACTGCATCCCGAACAGCAAATAGGAGGATTCGTGTACCCAGATGGTCGGCAAATTGAAGATATAGCGCATGACGACTTCATAGAAATAAAACACCACGGCGTTTACCGTCCATAGGGCCACAAACACGCCCGAGGCATTGCTGAGCCAGTCGATCGACTTGGTCAGCGCGTTGGGCTCAATGCTGGCGTAGGGGTCGTCGCCCTCCATCTCAGCCATCGCCTTGTCGACCTCGTCCATGATGTCCTTGGACTCGGTACTATCGTTTTTCTTTTTACTGTCTAGCCACAACAAAATCAGTGGCATCACCGCCAGCCAGCCCCAATAGGCCCAGTGTGGCAGCACAAACCCAAAACCCTGTAGATCTCCCATTTGAGTCTCCGAAAGCTTGATTTGAGAATCAAAAAGGGTGGATCAAAATCCACCCTTCGTTATCGTGCCAATGCAGCGCTGCTTAGCCGTCGAGTGACTGACCTGCGATGTCGTCTTCGGTCACGTAGCCGAGTAGATCGTTCATCATGTAATCGAGTTGTAGTTTGAACACGCGGCGGGCGTCTGCGTCTTTGTTCGCCCACTTGAACCAAATGGGAATCGCTTTGCGGCGGAACTCTACCAAGTCTTCCATGCTCAGGCGGCTCACTTGACTGCCGGCTTCTTTGAACTTGGCCAGTGCATCGACGTTGCGCTTCTGGATGTTGACGAAGTGTGCCACCGAGTAGGCTTTGACCTGCTGCTCTACAAGGGCTTGCATCTCTGGAGATAAGCGTTTCCAAGCACCCATATTGACGGTCAGATCCATCAAATCGACCGGTTGATAGAGTGACATGATGCCTGGAGGACCAAATAAGATGTAGTCGGTCACTTGGCCAAAGCCAAGATCCCAGTTCACGGCGGGGCCAACGTAGTCCGCCGCGTCGATGGTGCCTTTTTCGAGTGCTGGGAAAATATCTGAGCCCGGCATTGCGACAGTGCTAGCACCGAAGGCTTGGAACACCTCAGACACCATGCCGCCCGGGACACGCAGTTTCAGACCTTCAAAATCAGCCAAGCTGTTTACGGGCTTTTTGGAGTGAATGATATTGGCATCGTGGTGGATGGGGCCGACGTAGAACAAGCCTTGCTTGGCGTAGATTTCGCGCGCCATTTCGAGCATGCCGAGGCCATAGAACATAGTGTCCCATTGTGCTGGCTGATCTGGACCTGCTGGATAGGACGACAAGAATACGGTGGCTGGCATTTTGCCTGCCCAGTACAATGTAAACGGGTTCATGCCCTGCAGTACGCCCGTTTTGACTGATTCGAACAGTGCATTGTTGTCCGCAGCAACGGCTTTGGCAGGGAAGGGCTTGATGTTCAGCTCACCGCCGCTGAGCTCCGCAAAGCTGTTACACCACTCTTCAAAGATGGTGTAACCGGTGGTGCCCGCATCCCAAGTGGTTTGGACTTTCCAAGTTTGGCCTGCTGCATGAGCAGTTTGAATATAGGGCGCGCCTAGTACCGAGGCTCCGCCGACAACGGCGGCAGATTTCAGAAGGCTGCGTCGCGAACTTGTTGATTGCGCAGCAGGTTTGTTTAACTTTTCCATACATCTCTCCAATGCTAAAAATGTTGCAAAACTGGGTGTCGCGTTAGTCTGGCCTTTAGTATTGCATGCCGATGTAGTTTCATTACCAATAGTTTTATTTGATTTTGGCAGTATCTTTTTTAAGCTTTTTTTAATAATTGATAGCCTATTGATTTCACGGCCAAAAACTAGACGCGAGACTCTGCGCCCTTGCGGCATGGTTAACTTCGGGTGATTAAGTCGCGTCAGAGCAGCGTCGGTTGCGACGGGCGTTACGCAATGATGCGCTGCTTGATTGGCGGCGTTGTGTCCTCTGTGCGACCTGACGCTTGCTTGGTCATGGCAGCAGTGACTACCATCTGGCGTTTGAATCAGTCGAGAATGTCTATGTCCTTGTCCATCCGCAAAGTTGTTAGTTATCGCGAAAGCACGATGGTGGAGGGCAAGGCGTTTGATACGCCTTGGGTGATGGCCGCTGCTGCTGCGGTAGTGCAAAACCCTTGGGCAGGTCAGTTTGTTGAAGATTTAACGCCCGCGATCATGGAGATTGCACCAGATCTTGGGCAGATTCTCACCGATGAGATTTGTAGTTTGCTCGGTGGTGCTGAGCAGATCGAGGCCTACGGCAAAGCGGCTATCGTGGGGTTGGATGGTGAAATCGAACACGCCTCTGCGCTGATTCACACGCTGCATTTTGGCAATATCTACCGTCAAGCCGTGCAGGGCAAATCCTACCTAGCGTTTAGCAATACCCGTGGCCCGGCCAATGCGCCGATTGTGGTGCCGATGATGGACATCAACGACGTGGGTCGTCGCTCACACTACCTAAGTTTGCAGTTCAATATTGCCGATGCCCCCAAAGCGGACGAAGTCGTGGTGGTGCTCGGCGCTGCCAATGCTGGGCGACCGTTTCACCGCATTGGCGATCGTTATCAAGATCTAAAACAGCTTGGCCACGACCACGAAAATCCAGCGGGTGTGTCGTGAATTGGGGATTTGAACTCAGCGGCCAAGGTGACGCCACCGTACTTTTAATTCACGGGGTCGGCCTCAATCGAAGCGTCAACGCGCCGATTGCACAGGCGTTGTCACAAGGCTGCCAAGTGATCAACCTTGATTTGCCGGGTCACGGTGAAAGTGATCGTTTGGCGATTTCTAATATCGAAATCGCCGACTTGGTCGAGACCATCGATCAATTTGTGCAATCTCAAGCGGTGCCGATGGCCGCCGTCGTGGGGCACTCCATCGGCGCGTTAATTAGCGTCGAGCTTGGTGCACGCTATCCAGCGCGTTACCAATCGGTGGTGCCCATCACGCCAGTGTATGCTCGAAGCGCAGAGGCTTCTCAGGCGGTACAGGCGCGGGCAAAAGCCATGGCCAAATGCAGCACCGAAGATTGGCCTAGAGAAGTGCTCGCTCCATTGGCGCGTTGGTTTGGCCCAGACGAAGCATCAAGCGCGGCTTACCAGCGCTGTGCAGACGCCTTATCCGTCGTCGACCCCACTGCTTATGTGGCGGCATATCAAGCCTTTGCCCAAAGCCAAGGCGTTCCAGATATACAGCTCGATGCCCTAAAGCAGCCCATGCTCGCCATTGCCGCTGAGCACGACATCAATTCAACGCCTGTAATGGCGCAAGCCATGGTGGATCGCGTGGCCAATGGCAGTTTGCATACAATTCAGGGTGCAAAACATATGGCACCGCTGACCCACAGCCGCGAAGTGGCCGCCGCAATCGTCAAATTCTTGAGCCTATATGGGCATTGGAACGCCGCATGAAACCCATTGATAGCAACGAACTTCGCCGCGCCTTCGGCAGCTACATGACAGGGGTCACGGTGGTGACCACTGCCGATGCCGAACTCACCCCCATTGGCTTTACTGCCAATTCGTTTACCTCGGTCTCGCTCGACCCGCCGCTATTATCGGTGTGTCCGGCCAAGAGCTTGTCGTCGTTTGAGTCTTTCTCGGAGGGCGAGTACTTTGCGGTGAATGTGCTCGGTGAAGCGCAGCGCGATGTCTCCAACACCTTTGCCTCCAAGATTGACGACCGATTTGCGCAAGTGGCGTGGCATCGCAGCGAACAGGGCGTGCCCTTGATCGACGGTGCCATTGCGCGCTTTATTTGTCGCCGCGTCAATAGCATCGACGCCGGAGATCACGTGATTCTTCTCGGGGAAATCATCTCTTTTGATCACGACGGTGGTGCGGGTCTAGGCTATTGCAATACCGGCTATTTCAGCCTTGGCTTAGAGCGTGAAGCCGAGCAAACTCAACACCATGGTTACGCCCCGCGGGTTGGGGTGTTGGTGGAGCAAGACCGGCAGCTGCTAATACGGCATACCGACCAAGGCTGGGAGCCGCCTCATGTGGCCGTCGACGAAGGCCTTCGTCCCCGCGAAGCGGCAGAGCAGTGCGTGACCACACTGGGCGTCGATGCCGTGCTGGGGCCGG
>JABXHR010000056.1 GCA_013373515.1 Gammaproteobacteria bacterium
AGTTAGAACTCAGTTACTGACATGAAGTAGGTAAATACTCAGCCGGTAGAGCTAATGAATAGGTGGTAGAAGACAAACAGCGCCAACGAAATGCACCGGAATCCAAATCAGCCCGCATAACAAGATAACGACCGTTTGCTTCGGGCAAGTTATCGGTAAAAGAGACCCGGATTTCGCTCTTGGTATTGTTCCACCAGAAGTTTTTGACGTAGCGGGAGTTATCACCGAAGAAGTTCACAGAAACGCCGAGCTCTTTGAGGACCGCAGACCAGGTTTTACCAGCTAAGCCAGCGGTGCTGCCATTTACTGAGACGTACTCAACCAAGCCAAACTTTATCGGAGCGACCGCTAAGAAGGCTTCAGTGAGTTTGGCTTTGGTGATGTAGTTGCGATATTGTGGGATTGCGATGGACGAGAGGATGCTGATGATCGCGAGTGCGATCATGAGTTCTATTAAGCTGAAGCCTTTGCTCCTTAAAGCTATTGGAATCCGTTCCATCGTCGTACCTAGTTACAGTTATTGGTGCGTTCAATAGTTTCTAACAATCACTCGTGCAATGCCCTCGATCGCAGAATACTAGCACCTTAAGTCAGCAAACCCACCTCAATGCTTGAAGAACCAACCTGGTCTTTTAAACTTAATCTTCTACAAAAATCATCAGTTTGCTTGAATGTCTGCTGGATCCATTTGCATTTCAAAATTAATATCCTTGCTCAGCGCCCCTGTTCCGACTTGTATGGTGATTGAATTGCCAGACGCAGTAGTAGTTTCGGTGGGCTTAGGATTCTGAATAACGGGATACTCGTCGTACGTGGTGCCTGAAGGGTAAGCCACTGTTATCGTATACGAAGCATTGTAAGGCAAATCACACTCGAACGTCGCCACCCCGCCAACGACGGATAGCTCAGAACACTCAATTGCTCCGGAGTCAGCTGAAACTTCAAGGTTATCGACGGAAGTAGTGTAGTAATAACGCGTTCCGTCAATTCGACGGTTGTATGTCGCGTTAGTGATGATAATTTTTGCAGTAACTGTTGCAGCGGCAGTAATGGTTACAGGTAGGCTAGCACTGAGCGGAGTTGCAACACCAGCAGCTTGTGAATCGATAGCATTATTTTCTCCGCCGTGCGATGTGTAAGGTCCACCACCAGTGTAGGTCCGAAATCGATTCGCAAGTATCCCGGTGTTATCTATCTTAGTAGCCGCTATCACGCCGGTAGCACCAGAGCTCACACCTGTTACAGTTCCTCTAGAATAGCTGTCAGTAGTTTTATAGTACTGATCCGCTACTATCTCTTCTTCCACTGTTTCAACATCATCGTCCGTAACTGAAACTTTCGCATCAGACGGGCTCCATTCAGCCAGCAGTGTCATATTAATTTCATTGAAAGGCACATATTCCAACCAATACTGCTCAGCGAGTAGCGAACTATCCGCCGCAACACTAGCAATTCTGTTGACCCAGTCCTGATCATAGCTCATGTCATCCAAATAAATCCCTCTAGCGAGTACTTGACCTGACTTTGTCTCCTCTAGAGTGAGGCTACGATCGGAGGTGAATGCAGCGGACGATGTATTAAAAATAATATCTTGAATACTATTCTTCACATAAGTTTGATATTCGGAGACAAAAGCTGTTGATTGCCCTTGAGTATATGGAAAAAGTATCAACTCTCGTAAATTCCAATCAGGAAATAGCTTATAAACTCCGTTAACCCTTCTGAATCGACAAGCCTCCAAGTAAGACTGACCATCAGAAGCCGCTGAAGCAGTGATGGTGGTTCCATCGAAAAAATAATGTTCGTGTGGAGAGCTAACGGTCCCTTGTTTAAAGCTCGGGTAGCCGAGCGCCGTCAGGTCAGTAGAAATATCATGATGGCCCTCACAGCAACGATCACAATATGATGACTGGTCATAGTTCGTATCTACAATGCCGGATTTCGATACTGGTCCAGTAAGCCCTTGCCGAACCTCCAGTTCTCCAGTAACGGAGTTGTACTTGTAGTGGTACGGCGACTCGTTTGTATCATTTTCTGGGCTTTCGTCCAGGGTGCAAAAACAGTTAATTGTAAGAAAATCGGCTCTCGACACCTTTGAACTGCTGGCAGTATTCTCATAGCTTACTGTTTCAAATCGAACCTCGGTGCTATCGTTGCTCGATGCAAGGTCGGGTAAAGGTTTCGATGTTTCCCTAACTTGATCAGAAGATACTTGAATGGGTATTACGTTGGGAACTTCACCAGCCTCATACTCAACCTCAGGCTTCGTCTCCCCTCCGCCACTGCCGGATAAATCGGAAAAGCCGTTGAGTGCAGGGTTTACTTTACCGACTATGGAATTCAAAACAATAGATTCGCCACCCCAATTAACCTTCACCTTTATCTCTTTGTAATCCGCATCGGTTGAGTCAGCGGCTACTGAATCACCGTTAGCATCGAATGCACTGACGTCACTCCCGTCAAAAGTAAACTCGATCGAGGATGAGCTTCCGTAGTCAACAGATACAGGTGTCCAACTGCCAGAAGATGTGGAGGTAATACTGTAAAACTCTGTGTAATTTTGAAAATTACGAAGTTCCTCAAGTTTACTTTCTGCTACAGCATATGCGATTGATCGTTGTTCTGAATCCCTTGTCGCAGATAGCAAGCTTGACTGCACTTGAATAACCGCAACCGTACCAACGGCAAGAATCACTAGTGCAATTAATACTTCTAATAACGTAAAGCCTCTTCCGTTAGGATTTCTTCGAATACTCATCAAAAATCCCTCCAAGAACCTCTGGAACGAACCAGTCCTTTTGATTCGCTGGCAATTTCCGTAAGTTTATCGAGAACATCAGGGTTATAAGCCACAACTCCAGTACCAGAGGCCTGGGTAATTTCACCGTTCACCAATATAGATCCATGAATCGTTCCTGTGCCATTCAGCTGAAGATCATTCAAAGGAATTGCTGAACTTACAGTATTGTTTACATAATTGTCGGTCATGGCGTAAAAAATTCCGTAAGACACTCCACTCCCGTTAATCTTTACATCCCCTTCAACAACGACAACTACAGGATCGGATTCAGAGCCTATGTCTCCGATCGCACATTCCGGATTAGGACCACTTGGCATCTCGCCGGGGGTAATCCAGATCAAAGGTAAACCCCATAAACCCTCGCCGCTATTCATAACTGAGTCAAGTTGCTCATTAAATGCTGATGTTCCTATTGAATCGCCAGCTTTCGTTGTCAAAACACCAGATGTGCATGAAAAGTAACCTTCATACCCCTGCCTTACTTTTTCGACCTCTTCGGAGTCTGCATCAGTGGTCTGGCTGCAACCTGGACTTCCATTTGTAACGTTAACCTGAAACAAAACTTCAAATGGATCTGCTACGCAAGGGTCAATTACAAAGTCCTCACAGTCAGATTCATTGGCAGAATCACAAAATAGATCTTTTGTACCACCTGTACACCGACCAGAAACAAATTCGTCATACTGACACGTGTCCCAAGCGGCATTACCCGAAGTTCCTGCACTTTTTGACCAGACCGAGACAGGCACACCTTCTCCCCCAGAATTTGGGTTAGGTACTATCATGTAGTTACCACTCGTCGGAACGTTACCGCTAGCAAGCAAAGGAGTTAGCTCTCCGAAACCAGGAGATCCAGACAACGTAAATACTTCTGTAATTTCAACATTTCCGCTTCCATCAGCCGATTTCCCAGTACCAGTTATCGTTGACGATCCAGACGCAACAGTCGCGGAGTAACAATAAGCAGCGCCCGCACTTCCTAGAGCAACGCTTGAACCACAGCTAAAAGACGACGAGGCTGAACTAACTAAAAAGATCTGTGCCCCCCTATCTAGGCCTGCCTGAGCAGCGGCGAAGGCTTCTTTATGTCGATTATCATTGCTCGAGATTCTCAGTTCGCTGACGGTTGAGCGACTGACAACAAGTACAGTAATGGTAAGAAGAGCGAGTAAAACTATGACAACAATCAACGATGCCATACCAGCTTCTGCTCTACGAATAAAGTTAGATGGGCTAGTACTCATTTCGAATCCTCACCGTATCCAGTAGTTCTCTGCTTATTTTCGGGTCGCCTGCAGCTGAGCCTTTTACGGCTACTGTTATCGACTTACTTGAGGCGGATGCCCACGAAGTACCACCAGAATTAGTTGTAAAGACAAGCGAATCTGGAGATACAGAGAATACTCTCGAATCAGATAAAGTTACCCAACTACCTGTAGCAGAGTAACCAGCTGGGTCCCCACAATCTGCATAGCTCCCACTGGCATAGGAGGTGACTGTCAACATCTGGATTACCGCGCCACTCACTCGATAACCGTAAATATGCTCGCTTGGACTCGGCGTATTGTTCTCGTAACTAACTACAATACAGTTATTACTTCCACCAGCCGGTGAATCAAAAACTTGCAGGTGCGTTCCGCCACCACCATTGTCGCTAACCATGATCGAATATGGATTGGTCGAACCAGTTGTGGCTCCTGACCAATATCCTGCTCTACGAACATCAGTAATAATTAAATCAGCTATGGCTCTCAACTCCTGATTTAGTCGAACCGTTTCTGTAGTTTGCTTAGTGATTCCGAGAGTTGAGATGTACATCTGTATTGCAATACCAGTAACCAGAAGCCCTAGTACCATACCAACCATTAATTCAATTAACGTAATACCCTTCTGCTTAACTAACATCCACTGTACCCCGAAACATTGGAACCACTGGGAACACAGAGAGATGGACGACCTAGTTTGGTCAATTCAAGTCTAAGCTGACTGCCAGAGGTATTTGTGAATGTAACTTCATTAGTCGCAGAAATTGTTCCGCGTTTAGGGTTAAAAGTATAACTCCCACCGGCCGTTGTTGCTGAAACTCCAGGGAAATCAGAGTAACTAATGGTTCTCACTACCCCATCCACGGTACAGTCAGAAGCTGAGCAATCACAAGTTAGGCCCGTATCTACAGTACCGACACACCATTCTGAAGCTGTTGAAGTAGATACGAGAACCGTTACTTCTTGATCCTTCTTAAGTGCCTCGGCCCGAGCGAAACGAATAGCACCATACAGTGAATCCGCTGCACCAATCAGCCTTTGCCTCTCGAAAAAACTATTAAAAGCAGGGGCAGCAACCGTTGCCAAGATACCGATCACTACCACTGTCACAACCAATTCTATAAGTGTCAGCCCTGCCTGCCGTATTCCAGTTTTGATCTTACGCTTTCGATTGCACACAAATACTGCTCTTCTGCTACATTTAATCCATACATTTAAAATAGCAAACAACTGCGGTATTCACATGAAAAAAGGCACTTCAGGATTCACTTTGATAGAACTTATGATAGTTGTGGCAGTTGTGGGTATTTTGGCGGGAATTGCCTACCCCGCCTATACGGACTATGTAAAGAAAGCCCGCAGATCCGATGCACAAGCAAACATGTTGGATATACAAATCAAGATGGAGCGTTATCGTGGTTACAACAACAGCTACCCAGCAAATGCTACGTCTCTCTCTGATGAGAGCTTAGGAATCATAACCGATGACGGCTACTACGATTTCAGCATCAGCGGTATCTCAACCACTACCTACTTGATCACGGCAAATCCAAAGGATGCTGGATCTCAGCATCAGGAGTGTGTTGGTGGAGGCTCTGACAACTTAACGTTGAACCAGTCAAACAGCAAAACGCCTTCGGAGTGTTGGCAGAACTAATCAACGGATACAACTTTCACCTCAAACGTCAGCGTCTTACCAGCCAACGGATGATTAAAATCCACGCTGACGTTCTTCTCATCAAACTCAACCACCACACCCGGAATTTCGCCGCCCGGTTCTTGAAATGAAACCACCAATCCTGGCTCTAGCTCCATATCTTTAAAGTCAGAGCGCTTCATGCGCTGGATGTTGCTGGG
>JABXHR010000012.1 GCA_013373515.1 Gammaproteobacteria bacterium
ACAACGCCATCGCCAAAGGCATCGGTGAACAATTTGCGGCATCATATTGAATCACTCGATGACATCCGCTGGCTGCGTGAAAATAAACACGTAGAGTGCAAACTCGCCATCGGCCGTGACGGCAATGGCGAGCTGCCACACGATGTGTGGGAGACCTATAGCGCCTTTGCCAATACCGCTGGTGGCGAGATTTTTCTCGGTCTGCGCGAGCTGCCCGATATGAGCTATCAATTGGTCGGCATTCGCGACATTAACAAAGTGCTTGAGCAGTTTTTCGATGGCCTAAACAACCCCCGCATCGTCAATCAAAACATCCTCACCGTCTCAGACGTCGAAGTCATTCAACTGATGGGTCGAGAGCTGATTCAAATCTATGTGCCCCCCGTCGACGCCGTTATCTACATCAATGGCGATCCAGAACGTGGCGCCTATCGCAGAGAAGGCAACGCCGACAAGCGAATCATTGTCGATTGAACCCAACTGGCACACTTTGTTCTACGCTAAGATCAACACCATAACCACATCAATAAGGATAACCGTGTGATTGATCTCTCCACTTTGATTCTCGATGACATTCAAGCACGAGTACTTGGCGTATTAATGGAAAAAGAATTGGCCACGCCAGACGCCTACCCCTTAACCCTCAACTCAGCCATCACCGCCTGCAATCAAAAAACCAATCGCACACCCGTGATGACACTAACCCAGGGTGAAGTTGGACATGCATTGCGCGAGCTTGAGGGCATGGGGTTGGTGCGTTCCGACTTTGGCGCACGCAGCGAACGATTTGAACAGACCCTCACCAAACACGCGGGGTTACGTGCGGCCAGCCAAGCCGTGATCGCCATGCTGATGCTGCGCGGGCCACAATCCATTAACGAATTGCTTGCGCGCACCGAACGCTACACCGATCTTGAAACGCCAGAAGATGTGGAAGATTTGCTCAATCGACTGATGAGCATGGAAGTGCCACTGGTGAAGAACTTGGGTCATCACAGCGGGCAACGCGAGGATCGCTACGGCCACTTGCTCAGCGGCGAACCAGCCCTGCCCGAGCCTTCGGCCAGCGGCGGCGCACGTGGCGGTACACCCACCGCATTGGAGCAGCGCGTCATCGAGCTAGAAGCTCAAGTCGCCGCCCTGACAGAGCGGCTGACTGCGCTTGAGAATGGCTAAGCCAATCAAGGCTACTTTTTGATTCCCTTGCCGGTGCTGACCAAGTAATACGCCAACCCCATAAAGGCCACATTGAACAGCAGCACCGCGCCAATCGACCAGCTAATCGGCATATCCGACACACCGAGCACCCCATAGCGAAAGCCATTGATCATATAGAGCACCGGATTGGCGAGCGACATGTTCTGCCAAAACTCAGGCAACAGCTCGATCGAGTAAAAAATGCCGCCAAAATAAGTCAAGGGCGTGAGGATAAAGTTTGGGATGATGGACGTGTCATCGAAGGTTTGCGCAAAGACGGCATTGATCAGACCTGCGCTTGCAAACATGGTCGCGGTCAGCACGGCCATGGTGACGGTAATCACCCAGCTGTGCATATTAAAGCCTACAAAAATAGCGGCCACACTAAACACCAGCGTACCGACCAACAGCCCACGACACACACCGCCGACGATATAACCCGCAACGATGGTCAACGGATGCACCGGCGAGACCAATAGCTCCTCGATGTGGTTCATAAACTTCGAGCTAAAAAAGCTCGAAACCACGTTCGAGTAGCTATTGATGATAATCGCCATCATGGCAATGCCTGGCACAATAAAGTCGAGGTAACGGTGTCCGCCCATCTCCCCTACTCGTGAGCCGATCAAGGTGCCGAAAATCAACAAATACAAAATCGCGTTCACGGCCGGTGGCGTGATGGTTTGCACCCAGATTCGCAAAAAGCGCTTAATTTCCTTATAAACGATGGTTTTAAACGCAACCCAATTGATCTCTCTAAGCGTTTGTGAATGCTCCACTATGCCGCTCCCTTTTGCACTAAACGCAAGAAAAACTCCTCCAATCGGTTTGATTTATTGCGCATGCTGAACACACGAATATTGGCCTCTGTTAGGGCCGTCATAAGGGTATTAATGCCGCGCTCTCTCGGGACTTGTACCTCAATGCTCTCGGCGTTTACCCCCGTTAACACAAAACCATCCACCTCGGGCAAGATGGAATAAGCATCGACATCGAGTACAAAGGTTTCGTAATTTGCACGGCTCAACAGCGCCTTGACATCACCCTGCTCGACGATGGTTCCACGATCGATTATCCCGACCTTATTACACAGCGCTTCGGCTTCTTCGAGGTAATGCGTCGTCAAAATGATGGTGGTACCAGATTGATTGAGCCCCTCTAAAAATCGCCACATTGAGCGGCGGATTTCGATATCAACGCCCGCAGTAGGCTCATCGAGAATCAACAGCTTTGGATTGTGCATCAAGGCACGTGCAATCATCATGCGGCGCTTCATGCCACCTGACAACGTACGCACAGGCTGGTGGCGTTTTTCCCAAAGATCCATCTCTTTGAGTAGCACTTCGGCGCGTTTTAGTGCCTCGCGCCGCACAACCCCGTAATACCCAGCTTGGTAACAAAGAATATCTTCGCACTTCTCCCACATATTGAGATTGATCTCTTGCGGAACCAGGCCGATGTATCGCTTGGCATCGTTGGGGTGCGATTGCGTGTCGACATCAAACACCTTGATACTACCTTCGGTTGGTTTGATCAATGAACTGATCATCCCGATGGTGGTCGATTTACCCGCCCCATTAGGCCCAAGCAGCGCATAAAACGAGCCCGCTGGCACGTCGAGATCAATGCCTTTGACGGCTTCAAACCCATTGTCATAGCGTTTAACTAAGCTTCGAATCGACAGTGCGGTCATTGTTCGACTTTCGCTTCTGGGGGTTCTGGCAACGTCAAGCCGGATTGCCACATCACCTCGCCACTGTCACTTGAACGCGCATAGACGCGCGCCAATACAAACAATAAATCGGATAAGCGATTGAGAAATGCCTGGGCGAATTGTCCTGCTTGCTCATAATGCGACAGGGCAACCACTTTGCGCTCAGCGCGGCGACAGGTGGTGCGTGCCACATGACACTGGGCTGCCGCCATATTGCCCGCAGGCAGAATAAATTCTTGCAGGTACGGCAAGCCACTATTGAAATAGTCGAGCACCCGCTCCAGCCACTTCACATCATCTTCAGACAATGCGGTGTATCCCGGCACACAGAGCTCTGAGCCCACATCGAACAAACGGTGCTGAATCGCGCTGAGATACGGCGTCACCTCGTGCGTTGGGTCCGCCGCGATGACGACCCCAATCACGGAATTGAGTTCATCCACCGTGCCGTAGGCAGTGACACGCAACGAATCCTTCGCCACTCGAGTGCCATCACCGAGGCCAGTCTCACCCTTATCGCCGGTGCGGGTGTAAATTTTAGAGAGTCGATTTCCCATGATTATCCTGAAATTTGGACCAAGGTCCGGCCAACTGCGGCACGTCCGAGGTGTGATTGGAGTGTTTGGGGTAATGCGTCAAATGCCACTTCTTCAGTGACAATTTGTGAAAGCTTGCTGACCTGTAGATCCGATGCCAAACGTGACCAAATGTGCTCACGTAAGGTTTGCGGCATCTCGATCGAATTAATACCGAGCAGTGCAACCCCGCGCAAAATAAATGGCATGACTGTGGTGTTTAACGTGAAGCCACCTGCCAAGCCAACGCTGGCAATCGTTCCCCACGGCACAACTGTGCGCGTCAACCATCCCAAGGTATCGCCGCCAACGTTATCGACCGCGCCGCCCCAAGTGGCCTTCTCTAATGGACGCTCCCCCATCTCAAGTTGGGTGCGATCCAGAATGTCACTGGCACCGAGCTGTTTGAAATAATCGAGTTGTGAGGTTTGCGACGTCATGGCAATCACGTCATAACCCAAATCAGACAACAAATTGATGCTAACGCTACCGACCCCGCCACTGGCACCTGTGACCAAAATGGGGCCCTGAACAGGCGTTTGCCCATTGGCCTGCATGCGATCAACCGCCAGCGCAGCCGTAAAGCCCGCAGTACCGATTGCCATGGCATCGCGAGTCGATATCGCGTCAGGTAGCTTGGTAAGGATTGCCGATGGTACTCTTGCATACTCACTAAACCCGCCGTCTAGCGTCTCAGACAGCGAGCCGCCGCACAGCACCACCCGATCTCCCTCGACAAATTTTGGATTATCGCTACTCATCACAACACCGGCCAAATCAATGCCACCATTGAGCGCAGCTTTACGCAAAATTTTGCCCTTGCCCGTCGCAGCCAAGGCGTCTTTGTAATTAATGCCCGACCATTCAACTTTGACGACCACATCACCCTCGGTAAGTTGATCCACCGTCATCGAGACAAAGTCGGCCTCAACGCCCTTTTCTAGCTGTGTGATTCGATATGCTTTAAATGCGGTCATGCGTTGTCCTCAGTTTTGGCCAGCGAACTAAACCCTCAATGTTACCTGATTTATGCATCTTTTCTCCCTCTTAACGCCCAGCAAGCTCCAAAATTCGTCATCGCATCCGAGACCTAAATTCAATGAAAACCGCAGCTAAACAGTCACACACCAAAAACGAAACATGACATCGACACTTCAGAACCTAAGCCGAGGCACTGAATCGACAGTAATTTAGGATATAATTTGTCGACATTTTTGATGAGATACCACATGAGCGACGACACGCTATTTGCCAAAATTGTGCGCAAAGAAATTCCCTCAGATATGGTCTATCAAGATGACCTAGTCACCGCCTTTCGAGACATCTCACCCGCTGCACCAACGCACATTCTGATTGTGCCAAACAAAATCATTCCCACTGTCGATGATGTTGAAGCCGAAGATGAATTGGCATTGGGCCGAATGTTTACGGTCGCCAAAAAGCTAGCTCGCGATGAGGGCATTGCTGCGGATGGTTATCGCCTAATCGTCAACTGCCGGGATCACGGTGGGCAAGAGGTCTATCACATTCATATGCATTTAGTCGGCGGCAGACCACTTGGGCCAATGATGCGTCGCGGATGATCACTCGCTTTCGCCGCTGGTTGGCGCTTGAATTATTGGCACTGGCTAGAGTCGTTCGTGTCGACCACCAAAGGCTCGGTGGCGGCTCGCGGCTACCCACCAATTTGTTTGCCATCGCGGCCAGCGCACATGAGCTGCAATCAAAGGATCAGCTCATAAATGGATTTCTAGACGAAGTACTCAAGCGCCTCAATTGTGAATCGGCTTGCCTACACGAAGTCGATAACAATGAAGTCATCGTCTTGCGCTATGCGCGTGGCAGCGGGCCAGGTGCCGTCGAAGAGCGCATACGCATTGATGACGGCAGCATAAGCGATCACCCCATCCTGCAGTCATATCGATCAGGCATCGTGGTACGCACCAAGCGCGGCCCCTACTTTCACGTGGTCGAGCCGCGTGGCAGCTTTGGCGGGAGGCCGGTGATGGTGACGGCACCGGTGCAAAACATCAACGAATGCATGGCGGTGTTAACGTTATTTTTCACCCTTGAAAACGAAGTCACTGTGCATGATGGTTTCTTGCTAGATTTAGGTCGTTTTTTGGGTCTGGCGCTCGACAAGATTCGCCTGTCAACCGAAACGCGCCGCTTGGCGCTGATCGCGCAACGTTCGCAAATCGCTGCCGAATTGCACGACTCATTGGCGCAGACTGTCGCGTCCATGAACCTACAAATCACCATGCTGAAAAATGCCATGGGCACCGTCGACACCACGGTACATCGTCATCTCGCCTCACTGTCGCATACCGTCGATGAAGCCAACACAGAAGTGCGCGAGCTAATCGAACATTTCAGAGTGCCCTTGGCGGGTAAAGGGCTCGTTCAAACCATTCAGCGTGCTGCCGACCGACTGAAGCAGCAGCACCGTATTCATGTCCTGATCCAAGTTGAGGGCGATCTGCCAGAGCTCCCCGACCACGTCACCATGGAGCTCGCGCGCATCAGTCAAGAGGCGCTGACCAATATCGGCAAGCATGCCAAAGCCACCAGCGTGCGCATCCGTCTTGAACGCCGTAAACATCAACTGTCACTCCTGATCGAGGATGATGGTGTCGGCTTCGCGCTAACCGAGTCCGCTGAGGATGCCGGTTATCACGTTGGCCTAAACGTGATGCACGAGCGCGCCGACCGCATCAACGCAGAATTAACCATAGAATCAGAACCAGACGAGGGAAGTCGCATCCTGTGCACCCTGCCACTGGCGGAGCTAACAACATGAAAGTTTTAATCATTGACGATCACACCTTATTTCGTGATGGACTGAGTAGCCTGTTGACCAGCTACCAGCTAAGCGTTGTCGGTGCCTGTCCCAACACAGAGCGCGGCATTGCCTCGGCCACCGAATTGCAGCCCGATATCATTCTGTTAGACCTCAGAATGCCCGAGCGCGATGGACTGTCGGCCATTACCGACATCAAAGCCGCAGCCCCAAATGCGGCAGTGGTGATGTTGACCACCAGCGCTGACCATCGAGACCTCAATGAGGCACTATCACTCGGTGCAGCGGGATACCTACTCAAAGACACCGAACCCGCAGCATTGGTAAAGCATTTACAGGAAATTTTGGCGGGCCAGCAAGTGGTCTCACCACAGCTACTCGAACAAGTGAGCGAGGATCAAGACGGCGCACAGATTGCAGATGGCGGCTTTGATGCGCTCACCCCACGTGAACGGGAAATTGTGGACTGTCTAGCAGAGGGGCAAAGCAACAAAGTGATTGCGCGTAATCTCGGGATTGCCGACGGCACCGTCAAATTGCACGTTAAATCTATTTTGCGAAAACTCGGCGTGCATAGCCGAGTCGAGGCGGCCATTTTGGCGGTCGAGCGTCAAAGACGCTCGCATTAGTCCGCGGGCTCGTCCACCTGTAACTGCCACAGTTGATGGTACACACCCTCGCTCTGCAACAGCGATTGGTGTGTACCTTGCTCGACAATCTCACCCTGCTTTAGCACGATAATTTTGTCGGCATCCACCACCGTGGACAGCCGGTGCGCAATCACCACCGAGGTAACGTCTTTGGACACGCGATTGATGGCAGAGGTAATCGAGCGTTCAGATGCGGTATCTAAGCTCGATGTCGCCTCGTCAAACACCACAATTGGGGCGTTTTTCAAGATAGCGCGCGCAATTGCTACACGCTGTTTTTCGCCACCAGAGAGCTTTAGCCCTCGTTCACCGACCACAGTTTCAAGGCCTTCGTCCAGTTGGGCAACAAATCTGGACAAGTCTGCTGTCTCTAGTGCGGCTGCAATTGCTGCATCGTCAGCCTCTGCATTGGCATAAATCAAGTTGTAACGCAGTGTATCGTTAAACAGAACCGTGTCTTGCGGCACCACCGAGATCACTCTGCGCAATGAGGCCTGCGTGACCTTAGAAATATCCTGCCCGTCGATGCAAATTTGGCCCGATTGCAGGTCGTAAAAGCGATAGAGCAATTTAGCCATTGTGGATTTACCAGAGCCTGACGGCCCAACAATGGCCACCTTTTGACCTGCACCAATGTCAAAGCTCAGTCCTTTTAAGATTTGGCGATCTTCGTTGTAAGCAAACTCAACATTCTCAAATCGAATTTCGCCATTTTTCACTGCAAGTTCGGGCGCATTGTCAACATCCTGCACCTCTGGCGTGGTATCGAGCAGCGTAATGACACGGCGCATATCGGTGACCGCATATTTGAGCATGCGGTAAGTGGTGCCCAAAAAATTCAATGGAATAAACAGCTGCAGCATCATGGCGTTGATCATCACAAGCTCACCCAGCGTCAACTCACCATTGATCACGCCGCTGGTCGCCAACCAAAGCATCAACATGACAGAGGCCGTCACAATCAACGCCTGGCCACCATTTAAAATCGACATCGACACATAAGTACGCTCTGCCGCCAGCGTCCAGTTTGATAGCCGTTCGCGATAAGCATCGACCTCGGTTTGTTCATTGTTGAAATACTTAACCGTTTCAAAATTGATCAAGCTGTCCACCGCGCGGCCATTGGCTTCCGATTCATAGCGGTTCATCTCATGGCGGTGACCGATGCGCCAGTTGCTAATCGAAAACGTGAAAATTGTGTAAACGATAATCGAGCCCAGCGCGACCGCCGAGTAAGACAAATCAAAGCTGATCAGCAACACGGCAAACACGAGCCCCAATTCCACTAGGGTCGGCAAGATCGTGAAAACCATGTAATTGAGTAGGTTACTCAGACTGGTATTGGCGCGGTCAAGGTCTTTGGAGATGCCCCCTGTGCGCCGCTCCAGATGCCAGCGCAATGACAAGGCGTGCATTTTATCGAGCACTGCCAATGACAGGGCCAACATCGCCTGCATGCGCACTCGAATGAATATCGTGCTTTTTAGCTCATTAAACACAGATGACGCTGCGCGCAACAAACCATAGGTGGCCACCAGCCCAACGGGGGCCAACAGCCAAGAGGTTTGGGTGTTTTCGGCGTCGAGCTGATCAATCAGCGACTTCATTAAAATCGGCACTGCAACGGTGGCGAGTTTGGCCAAAACCAAAAACACCAACGCCCAAATTGCACGTGACGCATAGCCGCGTGCAAATTGCATCAACGTGGAGAGTTCCGCCCAGCTGAGGCGGTCAGGATCAGATTGCGCGCTAGATTTCATTGGCGATAGATTGTGGCACCAGCCGCAGATTCAATAGCGCAGCGCCTAAAAGGGCCCAATTAAAAATCGTCGCCCAAAAAGTCAGAAAAGCCAGTTACCCAGCAGCCGACCAAATACTTACCGGGCTCGCTTTGGTCTTTTTCAACCCGAACCACTTCGCCCTCCATCGGCATCATGTCACTTTCATCGCCCAACAGCGATAAAGCCACGCTGACTCGATCGCCCACACGCGGGTTGAGATGCGTTTGCAACAGCACGCCGTTTTGGCTGACATCTATGCCTTTTGCCTCAAAACTCGCGCCGTCACTGAAGGTGACCTTGGCGGTGGCATCCACCAACATCCGATATTGTTCGCGTCTTTCCATTTCTTATTCTCTATATTGTCCAAAGTCGTGGGCCAGTCGCCGCATCAGGGCAATCTGCGACTGACTCGATGGTCCGCTCGTAAATTTCATCGCTTGTCCGCCGATACAAATCTCAACGGAACACTGCAATTATACAATGGCGTCTCAATCTTCAACCTTTCTGACAACAATTTTATTAGGATGTCTGACCACTGGTGCGTTGGGGCAGACCTTGGCAATGGCACCGCTAAACAAAGACGGCTGGATCATCCAAGGCGATGAACAACGCTGTGTCGTGACACAGGCAGTACCTGACTGGGGCATGGTCCGATTGGAATCCTCCGTGCGTGGTCAACTGACGTGGCTCTTTACGCCATATACGCCAACCGCCAACCAGCGCGTGGTATCGTTTGAATCGCACACCCCACCGTGGCAACACCCGACAATCATCGACCCAGTTCAGTACCGTGTGCAAATTCGCGAAGGCCATTTCGTGATCGAGGGCAATTCGGCGGCCAATTTACTTGACGCCATCAACAACGGACGCATGGCCACGCTCACATATCAAAGCGCGGGCGAAACCCGTGCAGTGGGCGCCATGCCGGTGGGAATGCCAGCGGTAGCGAGCGATTTCCAAACGTGTCTTGCGGGCTTACCGGCTGAGCTCCCAGAGCCGCCAAGCTTGGCTGCGGCGCGAAAGAAACTCGAAGACGAATTGGCCGCCATGGCCGAACCAGAAGCGCCGGAAGAAGAACCGCCTCTACTTCAACCTTGGACAGCCAAAGACACCCGCGTATTGAGTTATGCCTTGGGCGAACACACACTCGATGAGATGCGCAAACAACAGCTATTTAACATGGTGGCGGATTACTTGATGGCCCCAGCGTCTGCAAAACTTGCCATCATCACCCCCAACGATGAAGACAGCCGCATCCGTCGCGAAGTGGTGGCCAACTACCTGACCGAGCAAGGGATGGACGCCACAATGCTTACAGTTCAGATCGATCCCGCACAGAGCGGCGTTCGCCTAAAAATTGTTAAGTAAGCCGTGCCAGCACCGGCGCGGCCGCTGCAATGACCACCTCAGACGTTGCGCCGGACTGATTGGCATTTTCACTTAAATAGCGTCGCCAATGCCGTGCACCCGGCTTGCCGTTAAACAAACCGAGCGTGTGCCGCATCAAACCCCAAATCGACTCACCCGCGCTCAGCCGAGCCTCACAAAGATCTGCCAAAAAAGTCACCACATCGGCATAGCTTCGACGTGACGCCTCCGGCTCAACCAAGGTTAACTCGTAGGGATTTTGATAAGCATCTCGCCCGACCATCGCCCCTTGCAGATTGCCAATAAACGCGGGGTCCAAAGCCTGTTGGGTACCAAACCCGCCATTGATAATGATGCTTAGCGCTGGGCGCTCTTGTTTGAGGCGGTGAACATAGTCATAGCGCAGCGGTGGTATTTCGCGGTTTTCTTTGGGGCTCAACCCATCGAGCCACGCTTTGCGCGCATGCACAATAAAGCAATCGGGACTCGCCATTTGCTGCACTGTATCGACAAACTCGGCGAACAACTCATAACTGTCATCTCGATCAATCCCAATGCGGCATTTTACCGTGACAGGTTTGTCAGTGACCGCTTTCATCGCCGCCACACACCGGCCCACGAGCTCAGGCTCGGCCATCAGCGCCGCGCCAAAACGCCCTGACTGCACTCGATCCGACGGACAACCCACGTTTAGATTGTACTCGTCATAATCGTAAGACTCGGCAATCAAGATAGACTTGGCCAGTGCCTCTGGATCAGCGCCTCCCAGTTGCAACGCCAACGGGTGCTCGGCGCTGTTATAGCGCAAATGCAGATCCACATCGCCGTACAATAGTGCGCCAGTGGTGACCATCTCTGTATACAGAAGCGCAGATGGAGCCAAGTAGCGATGGAACTGACGGCAAGCCGAATCAGTCCAAGCCATCATAGGGGCCACCGAATATCTGCGGTTTAACATTGTCTCGCTACCCTTCTTTACTACACTCTGAACTGTCAAATCGCTGAGGACTGACGGGCCGAAGATGCTACCACACCTTCCGCGACACCCCCACCACTGGCCATATAAATGCTAGCGCTTAAACGCAAGCCCACAGTGCGATCAAGTGAATCCTACAATCGCCGCTAACAGCACTGTGATGACGTTCAAACTTTCAGAAATTAACCATATCGCCGCGCTGGCCTCGGCGACACAAACCGCGCCGGTGCTGTGGACATGGACCGGCAGCCAAGCTTGGATGCCTGCCTTCGACCGGAGCGCCACGCTGGCGATTTGTGGTTTGTATCTCAGCGACAATGCCGCGTCCAAAGTAAAGCCTAATCCAGCCACTCAAGGGCACAAAATTTGGCATGTTAGCCAGGCGCAGCTGTTTGAGACCCCAATGCTCTCAGATGTGGTGTTTCGGGTCGCCTACACGACCAAGTTTGAAGACACAGCAATAGCCAAACGCTTGCAGGAAATCGTCTATCAGCAGTTGTACGCATCACCGATCATCAATTTCTCGCTCAAA
Organism: Gammaproteobacteria bacterium; assembly: GCA_013373515.1. Lineage (GTDB taxonomy): Bacteria > Pseudomonadota > Gammaproteobacteria > JABXHR01 > JABXHR01 > JABXHR01. The sequence goes on from JABXHR010000012.1 coordinate 11,594, forward strand.
GCTTGGCGGGATGCGCAATGGATCAAGACTAGCGAGATGTGCGGAATGCGCATGGCCATCGCTGCCATGGATCATGCCTTGCCCTTAATGCGGTTGCTGCTAATCGCCGCAGAACCCGACCTACTCAACCCCAAATTTAATGCGTTCCCGCGGCTAGCAAAAGATGTGATTTGCCAATCGTGGGAGTTTCAAGACCGCAGCAATCATCCGTTTCGCGCGCAGCTAGATGAACACGAAAACCTCAATGCCCGCATCATCCGTGCGCTAGAAGTACTGGAAGGTTTGCACTTTTTGATCGACGAGCGTGGGGTGCCAGATAGCGAGCTGGAGGATACCGCCGTGATGCTGGTCGACAGCATGCAGTTTCTGCCTGATGGCGATGGACTCAACCAGCTTTATCAAGTCATGCAAACCCGAATTGACGACTCCGTGCGCTTCTCTCACATTGAAGAGGAAGACTATCTGGACGCCATGCGCACCTGGTGGAAAAGTCTAGCCGAGTAAATCTTCGTGCTGTGTTCAGGGGCACTCCGTCATAATTCGCGCCTCTAAAACGACGATAATAATTTATGCGCATTATATTGCTCAGCGCCCTGCTGTTTTTGGCGGGCTGCGCCTCAACTGGCATTGTAGACGACGAAGCTGGTCCCTGGGATCACACCCCCGATACCGAAAGATTTACCCAATCACTTGGCAGTGAAATTAGCCAACTCCAGCCGGGCGGTTTTGCCGATATCCAGGGCTTCAAACAAAAATGGTTCGCACCGTGGAATTTAAGCAAAGCCCCTCACAGTTTTGACGAAATCCATTGGGCAAGATCCTTTGCCCGCGTCACCAGCTACGACCGCAACCAGATACCCAACAGCCAAGCGCATTGGGACTCGGTACTGGGCAATCTAAATCAATCGGGATACGCCAAGTTAATGCAGCCTGCCATTGCGGTGCAAAGTGTGCCGCTACGTGCCCTGCCCACTGACGTCGGCGCGTTCAAAGATGCCTCTCAGCCAGGTGAAGGCTACCCCTTTGACTATCTGCAAAACGCGCACTTAAAGCTCAACACGCCATTGTTGCTGCTAAATTACTCAATAGACGGTCGCTGGGCGCTGGTGCAAACCCCATGGCTTGCCAGTTGGGTACGCAGCGAAGCCATTGCCCTCATTGACGATGGCCTGCGCCAACAGCTACAAGGCATGTCGCTATCAGTAGTCATCGAAGAAAATGACAACATTCCAGAGCTGCGCCTCGGCACCCTGTTATTCAACACTGGCGGTCAACTGCAACGCGCATCCAACAATGGCACGGGCGGCGCAACCTTAGTACCCGCCATTGCCAACAGCGGCCAAACCTCCAGCTTCCCACTGCCGTACACCCGCAGTAACGTTGAGCGAGTGGCCAATCAACTGATCGGCGAGGGCTACGGATGGGGCGAAATCGACAATATGCGCGACTGCTCTGCCATGACCCGCGATTTCTTCACCATCTTCGGTCGATTCTTGCCGCGCAACTCCAAAGCGCAAGCTCGCGAAGGTAGCGTCATTGAAGTGGCAAATTTCAGCCGCCAGTCCAAGCGCGATTTATTGCGCTCGCAAGGCATTCCTTTCCAGACGCTTATCTACTTGCCGGGACACATTATGCTGTATATCGGTGAGCGCGATGGCGAGCTCATTGCCATGCACAATGTGTGGGGCGTCAAAACCAGCGAATACGGTCAAGTTGGACGTTGGGTCATGGGTCGTGGTGTAATTACATCCCTAGAGCCCGGACGACATCATCCGGGGTACGTCAGAAGCCAGAGCTCACTACTGGAAAAGGCTACGCGCTTCGCCACCATCAAATGACCTAATGGACCGACAATGGCAACACTGCGTCGCTTGGAGCGCGCACAATCCCAGCTAATCAATATCAGCTGGGCCAACATGGGACTGCTGCTATTACTCCACGGCGCAGTCTCATGGATTTGGTTGTATTTCACCGGTGACCGAGCCCTTTGCGATCCAGCAATCTTTTTTTATTTTTGGATTACCACCGGCACCACCGTGGGCTACGGCGACTACGCGCCCGTGTCTCTAGGCGGACGACTCGCCACCGCCGTGTGGATCATGCCCGGTGCGATTCTTTGGATTTCAGCAGCGTTGGCCAAACTGGCCAGTGCACTTTACCTCACTTGGAGCTACCGAATGCAACGTGACGATGCAGGCCTTGGCAACTATGACGACCTCAATGGCCACGTGGTGGTTTTTGGCTATGTGCCGGATAAAACTGCAAAACTCATCACCATGTTGCAAAACGAGAAATCCGAGCGACGCAAAATCTTGTTAATCAGTACTAACGTCTCCAACCCGCTCGATGGCTCTGCAGTTCGGTTTGTGCGCGCCACCTCGCTGACCGACGAAGACGCCATCCAGCGCGCCGCCTTAGAGCGCGCTTCGGTGATTATCGCGCTGGGCCCAAACGATGCCGAAACGCTATCGGCCTCGCTGGCTGCCGCCGCAGTGAACCCCAGCGCGCATTTGGTCAGCTATTTTGAACAAAACAGCTCTGCAAGAGTATTGCGCCTACACTGTCCGCAAGCGGAAATCATCAGTTCTGTCTTTGTCCAAGCCATCGCCCGTGCCGCGCAAGATCCAGGCAGTTCCGAACTATTCGACGAACTATTACATCCAAACCGTGGCCAAACGCAGTATTCACTCCATGTTCCAGCAGGTAGCCAAAGCACCTTCGGCCAGCTATTTGTGCGGCTCAAGCAACATCACGAAGCCCTGCTGCTCGGTGTGCGTGCCGCGGGTGCCACCACAGACGCACTAGAGCTCAACCCCAGCTGGGATCGTCCATTGCACAGTGGCGACGTGCTCTACTACATGGCAAGCCAACGCATCGACCTCAGCAACCCTCACCTATTTATTGGCTCGCCAAAGGCCTAAGGCATAACGATGCTGCTTAAGTTTTTCGACCTCATTGAACGTCGGTTAAATCCCTTCAAACCCAGAGCCGATTATCACCCACCGGCAGGGTTTATGGCGTTCTGCTGGCACTATGTCAGTCAATTGCAATGGTTTTTCGCGGCAATGGCGATTTTCGCCGTGTTTCAGGGCGCATTGCCCACCCTAGAGTTTTGGTTGATGGGACAAATGATCGACCAAATGACCGCAGGCATCTATCCAAACGAAACGCTAAGTTTGCTAATCACCGTTTTCTTGGTGCACCTGCTGATCTTTGTCTGCAACTCCATCGTCCAAGAACAATTTATCGTCAACGACTTCTTCCAGCGCACCCGTTGGCAAATCCACCAGCACCTCACACGACTTGGCATCCGCTATTTCGATGATGAACTCTCGGGCAGTCTCGCCACCAAAAGCTGGCGCGTCTCTGAAAGCATTGGCGACACGCTAACCTCCGCCCTCGATGTGGTGCTGTTTGCGTTTATTTTTATCCTGTCGACAGCGGGCATACTGTTTAGCATCGATTGGCGACTAACGTTGGTGGTTGTTATCTGGATTGGCCTATTTGCCGCGGCCGCACGGCATTTCATCCCAAAAATCCGCCAACACTCGAAAAGCACCTCGCAAACCTCCGCATTGGTGCAAGGCCGAATGGTGGACAGCTACGGCAACATGCCCATTATCAAGCTCTACGCCCCGAATGACCCTTTTGTCGAAGATGGCTTACAGCAGCATTTCAAACGCCTACTCCCCTTTACGCGCACCATCACCCTGATGCGCAGCACCCATTTTAGCTTGGGGATATTGGCCACGCTGGTGCTGGTCGGGCTAACGCTACATCTTTGGCAAAATGAGCTTGCCACCGCAGGCGAAGTGGCCGTGGTATTTAGTTTGTCGGTGCGCATCGTCCAGCTCACCGGTCGACTCATGGGCAATCTCAACTACATCTACCGCCAAGTCGGTGTCATCGACAACGCCATCGACACACTGCACGCCACGCCAGACATCAAAGACCCAGATGCCCCCGCCACAGTGCCGGAATTTTGCCAACTACAACTCGATAACGCCAGTTTCAACTACAGCGCTAAAGCCGCTGCACTGCACAACATAAACCTCACCATCAAACGCGGCGAAAAAATCGGCATTGTCGGCCCCTCTGGCGGCGGGAAAAGCACACTGCTCAAGCTGATTCTGCGGTTTTACGACGTCAACGGAGGACAAGTGCGCTATAACGATCATGACATACGCCGCTTTGCCCAAAACACTTACCGCCAGCAGTTTGATCTGGTTCAACAAGAAGCTGTTTTGTTCCACCGCAGCCTGCGCGACAACATCACCATGGGCGGCGATTACAACGACGATGAGATCTGGGCAGCCATCAAAAAGGCCAATGCCACGAGCTTTATAGAAGGACTGGTCGACAGCAAGCACAACAAAGCACTGGACGCCGTCGTCGGCGAACGCGGTGTCAAACTCTCCGGCGGACAGCGCCAGCGCATCCACCTGGCCAGAGTATTCCTAAGAAATGCGCCAATACTCTTGCTCGACGAAGCCACCAGCCAACTGGACTCAGAGTCCGAAGCCGTTATACGTGAAAACATCGACGCACTCACCCTAGACAAGACAGTGATATCCGTGGCGCATCGGCTCAGCACCATCCGCAGAATGGACCGAATTGTGCTGCTCAATGAAGGAAAGGTTGAAGCCGTAGCGCCGCACAAAGAACTGCTTGAAAGCAATGTGCTTTATAAGCGGCTTTGGGAATTGCAAGCAAGGTAAAATAAAAAAAATCGCAAACAAAAATAGGTTATATTCATAATTGCAAAAATCACAACCAATCAAAAAAAACCACGAACATTGAAAATAAAAATGCATAACTTCATCAAAGTCCTCAGGCCCCACCAATACCTTAAAAACACATTTGTATTAATTGGGCCACTATTTGCGAAACAGTGGGATTTAGTTACAACTTACCAAACTGCAATCACCTTTATTTCTTTCTGCGCAATATCGAGTTCAGTTTACATTTTAAATGATATAACCGATATAGAATCAGACCGGCGCCACCCTACAAAAAACTCAAGACCAATTGCAAGTGGTTCAATTCCCATAAAAATCGCAAAAAATTTGATGATGGCTTTACTAATCACAGCAATCACACTTTCTTTGATAGTAAGCTTATGGGCCACATTTTTTATAGTGCTATATTTCTCAATCAATATAGCTTACTCTTATCAATTGAAAAATATTGTAATCCTAGATATATTTATAATCTCTTCCGGGTTTATGATTAGAATATTAACTGGAACACTAGGTCTAAACATTATGCCATCCACCTGGCTACTTTTATGCGGACTAATGCTCACTCTATTTCTAGGATTTTCAAAAAGACTGGCTGAGTTATTGATGCTCAATGAAGACAAAGATAACAATAGCACAAGACGCGTACTTGCCGATTATAGCCAACCGTTGCTCGAACAATTTATATCTGTAACCGCAGCTTGCACAATAATGGCATATGGCCTATACACAGTTTCACCAATTACCGTCGAATTGCATGGTAGTGCCAATCTAATTTACACAGTTCCATTCGTGGCATATGGAATTTTTCGATATTTATATCTATTACACCATTGCAGCAAAGGGAATGATACCGCTGAAGATTTTTTTACAGACCGGCACCTTATTTCAAACGCTATTGCATGGACAATAACCACTCTTTGGGTGCTTGGATAAAATGCATGAAAATAAAATTTAGTGAATGGAGTATTTCGGCGATTGGTTTTTCAATCATTGTCGCTATGTTTGGTTATATAGGTTTTTCATTTTGGGCAGGTTGGACTGAAATTACCAATGCGATCAACAAGATAGGAATCATTGGAACTTTTATCGTTTTAATGCTATCTGCCGTTAACTATGGGCTAAGATTTATCCGATGGCAAATTTATCTAGCAAAATTAGGTCACCCTGTTAACTGGCGCCCGAGCCTAAGAATATACTTAAGTGGATTTGCACTAACAACGACACCAGGGAAAGCAGGTGAAGCTTTCAGAGGTATTTTATTAAAAAAATATCACATTCCGCACTCTAAATCATTTGCCGCTTTTATCAGTGAACGCTTGTCAGATTTGATCGCTATCCTGATTTTTTCTTTCTTTGGTCTAATATACTATTCAGGTGCAATTCCATTAGCCATCCTTGGAACACTTATAACCATTATGAGTATCGGCTTAATTCGCAGTCAATCTGTACTACAGACAGTGTCGACTTGGGCGTTAAAACGTCGCAGCAAAATTAGGGGATTTATTAACAACATCGTCGTTATGCTGTACGAAACACAGAAGTGCTACACGATAAGGCTAATCGCATTGACGACATCAATAAGCCTGATTGCATGGGGCGCCGAGGCACTCGCATTCCATTGGGCACTGGAATGGCTTGGTAATGAAATACCGCTTGTTGTCGCAGTGTTTATTTACGCGACATCAATGTTGGCAGGCGCAGCGAGCATGTTACCAGGTGGCTTGGGAAGTTCGGAAACAGTAATGATTTCACTACTGGTTTTTTTTGGACTGGAGGTTAGCACTGCAGTAGCAGCAACTGTATTCATTAGGCTTACAACACTCTGGTTTGCTGTAATAATAGGCTTAATCGCAATGTGGAATTGTAGTAAAAGTGGCATTAATACAAATGCAGAAACCTAGTTCTTGGAATCGCATTCCGGCTATCGAAGTACCAGCGATACACAAATTGAACGATCGCCATATTACTATACCAGGGTCACTGTCTGTGCCATTGCTAGCTCATGGAAACGGTCGAAGTTACAGCGATGTATGCCTCACAGAAACGGGAACTTTACTACTGACCAATTCTTTGGATCGATTTATCAGTTTCGATACAAACAAAGGAATACTTCGTTGCGAGCCCGGTGTAACCATCGGTGAATTACTGAATCTCGTAGTTCCTAGAGGATGGTTCCTAGCATCAACACCAGGAACCCAGTATGCGACGATAGGTGGCGCAGTTTGCAATGACGTACATGGAAAAAATCATCATTCAGTTGGAACGTTTGGCCACCATGTAACGTCATTAGAATTGTGGAGAAGCAGTGGAGAAATATTGGAGTGCAGTGCGAGCAAAAATCCAAATTTATTCAAAGCCACAATCGGTGGAATGGGATTAACTGGATTAATTCGCTGGGTGGAAATACAACTTTCACCAATTAAAAGTGCGTGGATGTGGGTAGAATCACACAGATTCAGAAATCTAAGAGAATTTTGGGAAATAAACAAAGAATTTGAGGCCTCATGGCCGTACACCGTGGCTTGGATTGACTGTCTAGCGAAAAACCAAGAAAGAGGAAGAGGAATTTTATATGCAGGCAAACATACAGATTCAAAGAATAGACACACCAACAAATCAATAAGACCCTTTAAAATACCTGTAAACCCTCCTTTTTCATTGATCAACACTGTAAGCTTAAAAGTATTTAACGAAATTTACTACCGCCAAAAAACATCGCCGAATGGAATTTCGACACACTACATTCCATACTTTTATCCACTAGATAAAATCGAAAACTGGAATAAATTTTACGGAAGAAAAGGCTTTTATCAGTATCAATGTGTAATACCGCCAGAAAATGCATTTGATGCAATTAACGAAATACTCGATGTAATAGCAAATAACAACACCGGTTCTTTTTTAGCAGTCTTAAAAAAATTTGGAGATATGCCATCCATAGGGATGATATCGTTTCCACGTCCTGGCATCACTTTTGCACTCGACTTTCCTAATTCTGGCCCCAAAACTTTAAATTTATTGGCCAAATTAGACCAAATTGTAAAACAGTCGGGTGGTGCTCTTTACCCCGCGAAAGACGCAAGAATGCCAGCAGAGATGTTTGAATTGAGCTTTCCAAATCTAGATAACTTCATTAAATATATTGATCCCGTTTTTTCATCAAGTTTTTGGCGAAGAGTTAGAAAATGAATAAACTACAAAGTATTATCATATTAGGTGCAACGTCCTCAATCGCTGAATACACTGCAAGACATTTTATTAACAATGGTGCATCGATTTTTTGTATCGGGCGCAGCGAGCAAAAACTTGAAAGCTTGCTCGATGATCTTCGTGTTAGAGCATCTCAAACACAAATCATCGACGGAGCAGTTGCCGATTTGACTGCCATTGACAATCACAAGTTAATTTTTCAACTGGCATTGGAAAAGCTAGGGCATATCGATAGTGTCTTAATAGCGCACGGAAACCTGCCTAATCAAAAATTATGCGAACTAGACACCGAGCAACTACTGCAGTCGGTACAAACAAATGCACTAAGCAGTATCAGCTTGATGAATATCGTTGCAAACTATTTGGAAAAGAGGCAGCATGGTGTTATTGGAGTGATCAGCTCAGTTGCCGGAGATCGCGGTAGACAGAGCAACTATGTCTACGGGGCATCCAAAGGTATGCTGTCTATCTATTCACAAGGATTGAGAAATCGACTCCATAAATCAGGAGTTAGTGTTACCGTTATAAAGCCTGGATTCGTCGATACACCAATGACAAGCGCTTTTAATAATAAAGGTATACTCTGGTCTGACCCTCAAACAGTAGCAAAGATAATTTTCAAGTCGATGAAGAATGGCAAGGGTGATGTATATGCACCAGGTTACTGGCGAATAATTATGTTGATAATAAAACATATACCAGATTTCATTTTCAAAAGACTTTCATTATAAAACAAAAACAGAGTAAGAATTTGACCAACTCAGCCACATTTGCATATTTTGATTTTGACGGTACGCTAACTAAGTGCGACACGCTCATGCCATTTCTAAATTTTCTGGTGGGCGACCTACACTATTATTATAAAATCCTCAAAATAAGCCCAGTAATGGCAGGATACATTTTTGGAGTCGTGAGGAACGACGTGGCAAAGCAGTACACTTTAAAAAACTTTGTCAATGGTATGAGTATTGAAGAGCTGTATGAATATGGTGATCAGTTTTGCCACAGAGTTATACCGAAATTATTGCGACAGTCCGCGATGTCTAAACTGCGCTGGCATCAATCGAAAGGTCATAGATGTATTCTTGTCAGTGCTTCTCTTGATGTATACCTTGAACCATGGGCAAAGCAACATAACTTTGATGATTTATTATGTACAAGACTGGCTATCAGTAATGACGGAAAAGTCAACGGCAAGCTCGATGGAAATAACTGTTACGGGACTGAGAAATTGAAACGTATCAATGATCATAATTACAGCCTAGGCCCAAACACTTATGCATATGGCGATTCGAAAGGAGATCACCCATTACTAACAAGAGTCGAAAACGGTTTCTTACTTCGAAGAGGGAATTTTGTGAGAATGTAAAATTGCAAAATACATGAAGTAAAATAAAAAATTTGGCTAGAAAACATCCATCAATATCAGAACCTCAATAGAACCTATCCATAAAACAAATAGCTACCTTGTTTACTGGATGGTCATAATATTCTTTGAAAATTTTTCGCATGTGCCCCACTTCGTAGGCATCATAGTCAAACCGAATACCTGTAATTGCTGCATACGAACGGGTTTCAGTATGAAGTGAAACACGGCGAACCTCTCCAGAAAAATACTGTTGATAATCGGACAAAATAGGATTATCAGTATCTGATATAATCAGTAGATTCATACCATCAAAAGCAGATGGGTTATCAAATAAATCCTGATTCCTTCCATATTTAGAAGTGGTGAACATCACAAATGAGTCTACGCCATTATTTCTAAGCATGCTATTTAGAGAATAATTAGGCGTAACAATTTTAAAGTCACGAGCGCTGTTATTAATTGCACGCTCGATTTCGCCCGATGTTAAATCATCGTAAAAATCAATTGATCTAATCAAATCTGCAGGAAATTTTAAGCCAAAATCGTAGACACCATTAATAACAATTAGCATTACACAGAGCACCACAGACCCAGCAGTTGCGTACAGTTTTGATAAAAATGTCACGCCTGTGTTTGGATAGCCAGCCAAACCCAGAGCAAGCAAAGCTCCAATTGGCATTGCCCAATGGGTGCCAAATCCCCCCACGAGTAAGCTTGTCAATGCCATCAAAAGGATTGATACTATAAACATACAACCGAAGAAATTGATTCTTCGATGCATGTAGATATTTTTCAAAAATAGTAGAACCACTGGAAAAGAAATTAATATTAAGCTGCCTACAAATTCCAGCACACCAGAGCCTGAAAAATCCTTTCCTCTACTAAAGAAATTAAAAGCAAAATTAACGTTACAATTATTTAAATTCCAATAGATATTCAACGAAAAGATCACACTAGAAACAAATACGACAATTGGCAGCTCACGTCTAAACTTAAACCAATCCCTTAAAATTATTAGAGTAATAACATATGAAATCGCATAAAATGCGCTGATATATTTTGAATTTAGCGCAAGACCCAAAAACACGCCAGCAAGGATTGATTTAATTAACGTAGTACGTTTAAAATTGAAACCAACAACAAAAACAAATAGAATCGAAAAGAAATACGACCACGTATCATTTAAATAAAGCCCAAAAAAAATAAAATTCAACGGTAGAATTGCCCAGGCTGTCGCTGCGGAACTAGAGGCGTCTTTCCCTACCACCTTGATCATAAAAAAAATAGTGAGATATGCAAAAACAGAAAGCGCACGAAGAAACCACTCACGATTTTGGTATTCGCTGAATGGATATGCGAACCACCCCGTCAAACCTGGATGATCATAATAACCCAAACTTAGCTGTTCTCCCCAAGTCATAAAGTATGCTTCATCCGCGACGACGGGAAAGTAAAAAAACACAATCACAACATTGATAAGTGCAAAAAAATCCCACTTATTCAAATCGATATATTTTGAAAAATTCAGATAATTCAAGAAGAAACCTTAAATGTGAAGTCCCGCTTGTTTACAAACTCTTTTCTTAAAGAGATCCGGGTGAGTTCTAGACCACTCTTTCATGGCATCTATTTGTGCTTTATGCCCCAGCGCTTTTTGCGGGATGTAGTGATTATATAGCTTGGCGTAATTGCGCAGCGTATCTTCCAACTCTACCGCCCGTCGAAGCGTGTGGTGGACAATATCTCGCTAATTCGGCCATTAAATCGCTCGATCATGCCACTGGTTTGTGGGTGTTTGGGTTTGATCAGCCGGTGCTCTTTCTTGCGCTCAGTACCTATCTTGTCAAACGAGTGGTTTCCAGTTGGCTCTCGCTCGCCGCTGGTAATAAATCGATCGGTGAATTCTTTGCCATTGTCAGTCAGAATCTTCTGTACTTTCATGGGCGCCGTCTCAATCATGCGCGTGAGGAAACCCTGAGCACTTTGAGCGCTTTTGTCATCCAGTAATTCGACATAAACCCAGCGCGTTGCACGATCGATCGCAGCGAACAAGTAACGGCGCTTGGGCT
>JABXHR010000242.1 GCA_013373515.1 Gammaproteobacteria bacterium
GAGAACATGGGCTTCTCGCTGAAGATTGCGGGTCAGTCAGATGCCGAAATCGAAAAAAAGGTGGACGATGTGGCCAAGCGTTTGGCGCTCACCGAGCTGCTAGCGCGCAAGCCCTCGGAATTGTCCGGCGGCCAGCGACAGCGAGTGGCGATGGGGCGAGCGATTGTGCGCAACCCTGCGGCGTTTTTGTTTGATGAGCCTTTGTCCAATCTAGACGCCAAGCTGCGCACTGAAATGCGCGCCGAGATCAAGCGACTGCATCAAGCGCTCAAAACCACCATCGTCTATGTCACACACGACCAGACCGAGGCCATGACCTTGGCAGATCGCATTGTGGTTTTGCGTGGTGGTCATATCGAGCAGCTCGACACGCCGGACGCCATTTACCATCAGCCGAAAAACCTATTTGTGGCGCAGTTTATTGGCAGTCCTCCGATGAATATCGCCCGAGGCGTGGTGGAAGCGGACTGTGTGCGCTTGGAGGCTGGGTTGACGCTGCCCCTCGACCCAGCTGCACGCTCGGTGACGATCGGGCAAGAGGTTATCGTGGGTTTACGCCCCGATGATTTAAACCCCACTGGGCACGGGGTAGGCGAGGACAACCGAGTGGCTTTCGAGACCTCGGTAGCCCTGACCGAGCCCATGGGCGGAGAGTCCATTATCTATTGCGACGTTGGAAACGGCCTGGAATGGCTGGCCAAAATGTATGACGCCAAGCCTGTCAAGACTGGCGAGCGAATCGAATTGTCATTCCAACGCGACAAACTTCATTTATTCGACGCAGTGACAGAGCAAAGGATCAGCTAATGGCTAAGGTAGACAGATGTGAAGTGTATTGGGTCGATTTGGAGCCCAAAGTGGTCAGAAGCGATGCGATTCAAAGCTTCGTGTGTCAGGAAACCATCTTTGTAGAAATCACCGACAGCGACGGGGCAGTGGGCTTAGGCTATAGCTACACCATCGGCACCGGTGGCAGCTCGATTGTCGCCTTATTAAAAGATCATTTGTTGCCCAAGTTGGTCGGAATGGACTGCGATTCGGTCGATTCGATCTGGCAACAGCTGGTCCTACACACCCATGCAACGCACGTCGGTGCCATCACCTCGCTGGCCATGGCCGCCATTGATACCGCCCTCTGGGATCTGCGCAGCCGCCGTGCCGAAGTGCCGCTATACAAAATGCTCGGCGGCAACAAATCTCGCGCGCCGGTGTACACCACCGAGGGCGGCTGGCTGCATCTGTCCACTGAAGAATTGGTCGAAGACGCGATTCGTTCCAAAGCGCTCGGGTTTATGGGCTGCAAAATCAAAGTGGGCAAGCCGTCTATTGCAGAGGATATGGCGCGTTTGAGTGCTGTGCGCACCGCGGTGGGCGAAGATTTTGAAATCATGACCGATGCCAATCAGTCCTTGTCGCTGTCCGAGGCGCTGCGCCGCGCAGATCGCTTTGCCGAGCTAGGCATTGCATGGCTAGAAGAGCCTTTGATGGCCGACGACGTGAGTGCCCATGTGCGCCTGAGTGCTCGCGCCCGTGTGCCGATTGCCATTGGTGAATCCATCTACTCGGCGCGCCACTTCAGTGAGTATGTGCAGCGCGGCGCGTGTTCTATTGTGCAAGTGGATGTTGCGCGCATCGGTGGCATTACGCCTTGGCTCAAAGTGGCCCATATGGCCGAGCTCAATAGCTGCCTGGTCTGCCCGCACTTTTTGATGGAAATTCATACCGCCTTGGTTTGTGCCGTGAAAAATAGCCGTTGGGTGGAGTACATTCCACAGCTTGACGAGCTCACATCGGGCGGTGTTCTCATTGCCAATGGACATGCCCATGCCTCTGAACAACCGGGGCTGGGCATCGATTGGGATATGGAAAAAATCAATCAATTGTCAAAGTTGGCGACCGCCCAGAAATACAAGCATCAAGGGAGACGCATATGAAACTAATGAGAGTCGGAGCCCTCGGGCAAGAGCGGCCTGCAGTGCTGGACGCCGCAGGTGGTATACGCGATTTGAGCTCGGTAATCGATGACTTTAACGGCCAGAATCTCTCGCCAGCAGCCTTAAATCAGATCGCGGCACTGGATCTGAGCCAACTGCCGCTGATCGAAGCAGATACACGTATCGGCGCCTGTGTAGCAACCCCGGGTAAGTTTATTTGTATCGGGCTCAACTACTCCGATCACGCCGCCGAAACGGGTGCCGCAGTGCCGGAAGAGCCCGTGATTTTTATGAAAGCCACTAGCGCCATCATCGGGCCAAACGATACGGTTGAAATCCCCAGAGGATCAAACAAAACCGATTGGGAAGTCGAGCTGGGCATCGTGATTGGCACCCCCGCCAAATATGTGGATGAAGCCTCGGCCATGGATCATGTGGCAGGGTTTTGTGTGATCAATGACCTCTCAGAGCGAGAATTCCAGCTCGAACGCTCCGGCACCTGGGATAAGGGCAAAGGCTGCGATACCTTCGGCCCAATCGGCCCCTGGCTGGTAACCAAAGACGAAATCGCCGACTACAACAATTTAGACATGTGGCTGGAGGTCAACGGCGAACGCATGCAAAGCGGCAACACCAAAACCATGATTTTTAAATTGCCCAAAATCGTGTCGTATGTCTCGCAGTTTATGTCTTTGCAAGCGGGCGATATCATCTCTACCGGTACACCACCAGGCGTGGGATTGGGCATGAAACCGCCCACTTACCTCAAAGCGGGCGACCAAATCACGCTCGGTATCGATGGGTTAGGGCAGCAGCAACAACGCTGCATTGATAGCCCATGATCGGGCCCACCAACCCAGACCCAGATACCCTGTCACCGCGGCGATACGCTGCGGTGATCGCGCTTAAACCCGATCAAATCGAACGCTACAAACAGCTACACGCCGAAGTCTGGCCAGAGGTATTGGCACAAATCGAACGCTCCGACATCCGCAATTACTCCATCCATCTTACGCATCTACATGGGCATGATTACTTATTTAGCTACTTTGAATATCACGGTAGTGATTTTGAAGCCTCAATGGCGTTAATGGCCCAGGACGAAGCCACCCAGCGCTGGTGGACATTGACCGCCGCCTGCCAGCAGCCGGTGTATGGGGATAGCTGGCATTTTATGGAGACGGTGTTTGCGATTTGAGTGAGGGCACAGGTTTGATGTTAAGTGTCTAAGATTAGGTATTTATATGTTTTTAATTTTAATACCTTCAACGCTGCGTGAAAGCCAACATATATTAAAAATGTCACGCGTGTTGAATCACTCTTAAGCAATTTGCTAGCCAACGAAATACACTGAATCATTTTCTGCAAATAAACACTCTATCGGGTAAGGTAGCTCAAGCTTTGGTAAGTTAGCCTTTGAAAACCATTTTAAAGCTACTGTTTCATCGTCGATTGCAGTTTGTAACTGACACTCTACCACGCACTTAAACATGATTACGGTGTACTCCACTTGATCGCCATTTGGATAGGTGAATTCAAAACCCTCTCCACCAAATACACCAATTAGGCGCTCTACCTTAACAGCTAAACCTGTTTCCTCACGAACTTCCCTAACCAATGCTTGAGCTGGTGATTCTTGAGGTTCAATCATTCCTGCAGGAAGGCTCCATGTATTATCTGATTTCTGTTGAAGCAATAACTCTTGGTTTTCATTTAAAATGAGACCCGCCACGCTAGGGATAAGTAACGGCATGGTTCCAATTTTGGAACGAATTTCTTTGATATAGTCACTCGCGCTCAATATTCCTCCTTGAGAGCTAACGCTCAGCTCAGCGGGCAATTGGAGCGCAGCGTAAATTGATCCGCTGCAGCTGTTTGTTATGTCATTTTTGGCCTGCGACTCTGAAGGTCCACGACTATATCAGTAGTGTCTCGAGCAGAAAGGTCATCAAGCTTTGAATTCAAAGTTTTCAGAAGGTAGTTATTCGAAAGGTTAAATTCATCAAATATGGTATACCAATCCTTAACATAGCACTTTATTTTATCGTTGTACGTGACCAAACCAAATTCAGACTTATCCTTAAGGTTATTCATTCTCTGTCCTATCTGAAAATCATCTTTGGATATTTTTCTGCCAATAAGGATCACTTCAAATTTCATCTTGTCACTCGCAAAAGCTGGATGCTTAGATATTATTTCACAGTAATCATCCACTTGCTGAAGATGCTTTTTATTTAGCGATACGCTGGGCCTTTTAATCTCTACTATCACGCATTTAAATATCGGTTTGTTCGAAGAGTCAAAGATAGGGATTTTCCTGGCCAGAAAGAGATCAACCTGCCTGTTGGCACCCTCAAGATCTGCGCCTTCTTCAATATCGCTGTCTGATACGATATTTACATCCTTTATTTTGTTCCTTAAATTCTTCGCAATCGAGGTAAACGTGTTTTCCTCAGCACCAAGAGTTGTATATTGAGGGCCAAATAGCCAAGTATTGTTTTCTATGATTCTTTGCAAATCAGGAGTTTCTAATACTTCTGAGAACCTATTATCCATTACCTCTTTAAGCATATGAATCGCATGCTGTCTTCTCCGCAGGGATTCAATCGTGCCAATAATATTTTCAAATGTTGTTTCCTTTAGCTGTTTTGCCAAGTTTTCTACGCTTTCTGAAGTTAGATCTAGAACGCCTTCAAGAACCTCAAAAATCGTATCGTTTTCATTTGAAACAAGAACTTTATCTAACAGCCTGATAAGTATTTTTGCCGGTTTAGCACTAAGTCTATTGAAGACTTGGGGGTCTGCTAAATATATATCCTTTACTATTTTTTTTGTGTTTTCTTTTCGCCATTCTGCATATTCACGATCCAGCCCCGTATAGGATGGAAAATATCCACTCTTTTCAAACCTAGATATCTCTTCGTCAACAAATCTTCGGAGATAATTCTTGTATATCTCTCGTTGGAACTCCGTCATTATTCGATACGTTTCTCGAATAATTTTTTTTGATTCAGCATGATGAGGATCTAACTCAAGGGTATCTGGATCATATCCTTCCAGCCATTCGGAGAACGCATATGCGCTTGTATGAAATGAAACTTTATTGTTGGCTTTGCTCAATTCCTTTGTAATAACTTTATTGTTGTTTGATATAAGGTAGTTATATGATTTTTCTGAGCTAGGCTTATCATCCCACCTGATTACTTTGATTGTAAAACCTTGCGCCAAGATTCTTACGTTTTTTTGGTGGATATCATGCGAAGGGATTTCCACTAAAACCCCATTTAGTTTTATACTTCTATCGTCATTCAGAGCAAGATACCAACCAAATTCCTTGCTAAGTTTTTCAATTAGTTCATCATCCCTTGGCAATTGATTTGATGTAAAGTTTTTCAGAATAACGCATGTTCCGGACTTTAGAGGTACGAGCGATGCATGTTGCTCACCTTCCTGTAGGTACTTTCCCGTATAATCTCTTATTGCGCTTGCTTCGATATCGATTTTAGCATTATGTCCCGAGCTCTTTGTAAACCAGCTAGCAGAAGCGCATAAGCGATGAAACGCCAATCGACCTTTTCCGTGAGATCCATGCTTATCTTCATCATCCTTCTTTGTGGATTCATTAAATTTTTCAAAGCTATTCTTCAAGTTGTTTAAATCAATGCCGTCTCCGTCATCAATAATTTCAATTGATTCAAGACCATCGAGATCATTAAGGTTGGTGACAACATCCACAGAATAAGCATTAGCATCGAAGCCATTCCATACTAATTCAAAGATTGCATTTGAAGGTTCATAATTTTTAAAATGCTTCTTGACACCTGCGTCGGTAATCTCTGCCGTTCCCTGAAATGTTTTCAACACCAATCTCCTATCTTTAGTACAGTTCTAGATTTAACATAACAGCCGATCTCAAGGGAATTTTTCCCCTGAGAATTATTTATCCGTTTCCTGTGTAACCCAAACATTCGCACACCCAAAAAAACCTTTAAAAACAACACGCAACTGTTGAATCGGTAGATATCCTACAAGGATATTCAGAAGCGAACCAACAGGTAATGATCTGATTGAGTTACCACCAGTACGCTCATGGGATTGAATCATGTAGGACGTTGTATGTCCATTTTCTTACAAACGTGTCGTGAGATGGCGCGGAAGCGGAACTTGGTATACACCACCGAGAATACTATGTGGGTTGGTTCAAGCGGCATATTTTGCTTCACCAGAAAGCTAACACCCGGGACAACTCCATCTTAACAAAATGGTTACTATCCATCTGTCTTGTTAGGGCGATGATTGGCACTTTCATGCAAACTCACCGACATGAGCCGACCTCGCGCAGAATTAGTCAATCTAGAACATGCGATTCATTACCAGCAACGGTTGCCCCCGGTAATATGTCGCT
Source organism: Gammaproteobacteria bacterium (assembly GCA_013373515.1). Lineage (GTDB taxonomy): Bacteria > Pseudomonadota > Gammaproteobacteria > JABXHR01 > JABXHR01 > JABXHR01. The sequence continues at coordinate 6,340 of JABXHR010000242.1, forward strand.
GCGTTCGTCGCGCCTTCCTATGTGGCGATAACTTCGCGACTGGCCGTAACTGCGACCAGCAACCGTTGCTCCGACAAAAGCATTGGATTGTCGAACGCTTAGCCACTATTTCTAATGTCTTCGCTGTTGACATCGTGGCCTATGCGATCATGTCAAATCACCGGAAGGCCGGCTCCGTACCACCTAGTCTTCAGATTGCGCAATGATCAACTATAACTATCGGATCAAGAAGTCGTTGAACGCTGGCTATCGATCTACACCGGCGATGACAAATTACGCACTACACACCATTTTTGACACAATATCGACCAAATTTGCCCACCGGTTTGAGGAAGATCCCATTGCGTCGTGAAAAAATACGCTCAGCTGCTTAATTTTCGTGATTTCGGTTTATATGGGAGTGTACTTTGTTGTTCTTTAAGCGCAGCTTTAGCTATCGCTTGCAGCACTTTGTTAAGCCCTTTTCCGCAGATGGTGGAAATCTTTAATTGACGCTAACTCTTCCTTCTCTGTTTGTTGTGCTTTGTACAAATCCCACCTTACTTGAAGATTTAACCAGAAGTCTGCTGACACACCAAAAAACCTCGCTAACCGAAGAGCGGTGCTAGGTGTTACTCCTCGCTTCCCATTGACCAACTCGTTTATTCTTTGGTATGGGACATGAATTGCATCCGCTAGCTCCTTCTGAGTAATCTCCATGGGAGATAGAAACTCTTCAACAAGCATTTCACCAGGATGAGTGGGCTTTCTATTAGTTGGAATGCGTACCATAATAAACCTCTAATGATAATCTGTTACTTCAACGTTCTCTGGACCAGATTCTCCCCATTTAAAACAGATTCTATATTGTTCGTTAATGCGGATGCTGTATTGTCCCTTTCTATTTCCAGATAATGCCTCTAGACGATTCCCTGGAGGAATCTTCAATTCATCTAGCGATTGCACTGAATCAAGCTGATCCAGCTTTCTTGCCAGAATTCGCCAAAGTGCTTGCGGGCAAGCCTTTCTGGCTACCCGTGAGCCGATACCATTAAATAGATCTTCTGAAGCTTTATCTTTAAAAGAAACAATCATATGAGACACGGTAGCACGGATGTCATGCTATGGCAATCCGGTGGGTTTTATGCTTAACGCCTCAGTCAGCCGCCGCGTCGAACACACGCATGGTTCGGCCCCATCTGAACAAAATGGTTACTATCCATCCGTCTTGTCAGCGCAATGCTTTGGGTTTAGGTGGGGTGTCCCACGCTGTTTCAGGTTGGGTGTCTCACGCTGTTTCACGATTTCAGCGCTTCGCGATTACCTTCAAGCATTCTGAAAGTGTTGACCCTTGTTGTTCCTTTGGATGCGTGGCTTTGCGGCTGTGAGGCCTAGATGACTATATTGGTGTAGATGGCTAAACGGTGATTTGTCACTGTGCAGTAAGAACATTGGCTTTCATTTGTGATCTGAGGCTTCTTTGGACAAGCAATCACACCAAAAATAGATCCCGCAAGCAGAGCGTCCACTTGCGGGTAGGGAGGGGGGTTACTGGGTGACGCGCTCCAGCCATTTGGTCAATTCAGCTTTATCGAAGCGCAGCTTATAAGCCACGGTACCGCTTTGGCCTTGGTAGGCGAAGCCCGAGGGCGCAAACAGGTACTCTGGGACGTCTGTCACTGGATTGCGCAGTAGTTGGGGTCTTTCGAATTTAAACTGTTTTCCGTAGTGCTGTTTACCGGTGTACTGGGCTTGTTCTTGTTCGTTGATATAGGCGCCTGCGGTTTTAAACGCTTGGTGCACGTGGTCGAAATGATAGCCGCCATTGGTGGATTGCCAGATCAGCCCGCCGCCGTATTCGAGTTTGCCATGGTTATCGGTGGTCACTAGAAATACGTCGCCGTTATATTGAAAGATTGACGCGTCTTCGATTGTAGTACCGGCGTTGGCCACTGGTGAATCAGTGATCGTGTACGGGCCTCCGAGGGCCGAGGCTGTCGCCACACCGTAAACCGCGTGGCCGTCGTAGTCGGTTTTAAAATAGATATGGTAGGGGGTTGGGTCATCGGGGTTATCGACTTTGATCAGCGCTGGATTGACGATAGAACGGCGGCTGCGATAGAGATTGCTCCAGTGGCTTGGGTCGGCTGGGTACTCTACGATGGGGCCGTTGCCTACCCAGCTAAACTCTCCATTGAGATCGTCGGCAATCATCATGCCTGACATTTGATTGCTGGTACTGCCCGCATTGGAGATTAGCATGAGTACGTATTTACCATCGATTTTCTGAATTTGTGGGTTGTGGCCAGTCTGGCGATTCCAATCACCGCTGACGCCAGTGCCCGAGAAGATGACGCGTTGAAACTTGAATTCATCGTCGATTGAGTTGGCTTTGTAGTGTGCAATCTCACTAATATTGCGCCAACCTGGGTCGAACGACTGTCTGGTTGAGTAGCGCGCTGAGAAAACATGAACTGAGCCGTCGTCTCCATAGATGGGTGATGAGCCCCAAACGTGATAGCCGGGATCTTCGACCACAACGCCATCGTAGGTCAACAGGTGGCCTATGTTGTGGTTGGTCGACCGAGTGCCATAGGCTTCGATTTCTGCAAATTGCAGAATTTTATTGTGGCCCGGTGCACTTACTCGCAGGGTGCGACCTATGACGTCCGGGCTAAGTGGGGCCACCGTCTGTCCGTTGCGATCTAATTTCGACGACCAGACTACGCTTTGTCGATCAGCGGCGAGTACTTCCACTAAGATGTCGTCGGTTCTTTCGAGACAGCAGTCTGTACGCGGGAAAAGCACGATCTTGTGTACGTAGTAGTCTTCAGGAAAGTCGACACTGAATGTTGGGTTGTTTTCGATGGCGCTGTGTACAAGTGATCCTTGGCCCCAGTTGCTCAAGGGGCTGCCGCTGGCGTTGTAGCGCTGGTCGATGGCGTTTTGTGCCCCAGCATTGCCAGTTTGGTTGAGCCAAGTGCTGCTGACTGTCGCGCTGCCTGAGTCGAAAGGAATTTGTTCATAGCCAATGACTTCAACTTCTGCCAGTTGCAGCGTTTGTTGCTCGGTCGTGGCATTAGGTGTCACTGTAAATCCGCGCGCCGTGTTATCAACCTTAAAACTCGCAACGCTTTCTACATCGCCGCCCGTTGCTGTACCGACCAAGTGACTGGTGGTATTGCTCGCACCGTTTCGGCTGCGATAGACACTGGGGTTGATCAAACCGTTGCTCGTGGGCGATCTCGCCCAGAGATTGACGGAATCGACCCAGCTCAGTCGCGTGAGGTCAACATTCCACCAAGGGTTTGATTCGATGTCGGTGTGTGCCAGCGTATTTTGGGTCACGACCCTGAGTGGGACGCCGTTGGCGTCGTAGCGCTGATCGATCGCGTTGGCGGCGTCCAGATCACAGCAGCGAGTCCAAGTTGAGCTCTGGGTGGCGATTGCGCCAGTGGTCAAATTTTCCGGTAAGTAGCGCCCGTGCAATTGGACTTCGGCCAAGGTCAAGATGTCGCCAAATTTCTTTTGGATGCGTACAAATTTTGCTTGCGTGCTTAGATTGATCACGACGGAATTACCGACAGCCCCCTCGTGAAAATAGTTGCTGACATCCGTCGCTGAGAGTAGTTCGTCCAGTGACCGGCCGGACATGCTTTTGTCCGACGTGAAAACGTAGAAATTGGCCAGTCGCTCCTGATGTCTGTCACGGTTATAGATGTCTATGGAGTCGAGCTGCGCGGTTTTGACGAGTTCAAGCTGCCACCAAGGTTGCTGATCGCCTACGGTAGTATGAGACAAGGTGCTTGACTGTGAACCGCTGGTATTTCCATCAATCGCCCTAGGGGACGACCATGCGCTGTCAGTGTTGGCATTGAGGGTGGATGACTGCGTCGCGATCCCTCCCGGTGCAAGGTTTGCTGCGTGCAGCGCCAAAGGCGTTGCCAGCGCTGTCGCGATGATCACGCGAGTGAAGGTGTTATGCATATTGCTCCTCTCATTCTCTGTTTTGTCTGGGCAGCCAATGTCTGCCCCAGTTGGTGAAGCTCGCTTGCACGGTATCTACTGACACACACAAGCGAGCGTGTATCAGATGACTAGATGGCATTTAGCTGGGCATCGAATCGATAGGTTGATCCCACGTCTGTGGCGAGGGTTGTTGAATGCTGGCCGTATCGCAGATTCAGAGTGTTGCCGCGTAGCGATTTGATTTCGAGTTGTGTTAGTTGGCCGTTTGTCCAAGCAATATCGACCTCAAACCCGCCGTGGGCTCGCATGCCCGATATCGACCCATTGGGTAGTTTGGCAGGTAAGCTGGGTAACACGGTCAGTTCGCCGCGTTCAGATTGAAGCAGCAACTCAAGTACGACAGCCGTGATGCCGAATGTGCCTTCGATTTGGGCTTGATCGGCCACATTGACGAATAGGTTTGGATAGCTCAGCTCGTCGCTGACCAAGACTTCTAGTATGGAGATCGCGCGATCAGCATCGCCGAGGCGAGCCCAAATCATCGCCCGATGGGCGGAGCCCCATCCGGTTGATATATCGCCACGGGTATCTAGGGTCTTTTTGATGGCGTCAACGATCTCTGAGTCATCCAAATCGATGGTGTTGCCGGGCGCTGCACCCCAGAGGTGTGAGATATGACGATGCTTGGAGTCCGCTGGGGCAAAGTCGAGGTACCACTCTTGTATATCGCCTCTTGAGGGGCTGATTTTGGCGACCGCTGGCAGCTTAGATTTGATGGCGCGCCAGTGATCGAGTTTGTCTTGATCCACACCCAAGGCAATCGCGGACTCGATTAAATCTTGATAGAGCTGGTGCAGCAACTGAGTGTCCATGGTTGGGCCTGCCTGGATGGCGCTTTTGCGGTGCGGGCCTTGCTCTGGGCTTGATGAGATCGGCGAAATAAGCTCGCTGTCCTCGAGGTTGCAGGTGGGTGTTCGGCACAGCGCCAGTTCAGACAACTGTACTCTGGCGTTGGCATCCACTGTCGCGAAGGTAAATCGCAAACGGCCTCCGCGCCAAGGTTTGGCGAAGGTATGTTCGAAGGCGCTTGAGCGAGCTTTAGTGGGAACTTGAACAGTGTCGAGGCGATCCCAGCGCTGCTCGGTGTCATTATATTGGTCGATATAGATCGTTTTAGGATCGCGCCCTGGTTGATCCTCGGCGGTGATCATGGTCATCGACTGCACTGTGGCCGCAGTGGGGATCTCTATATAGAGTGATTGCGTGTTGTCGCCAGCACCTGCAAACCACTTGGTGGTGCTTAGCCCGTCGGCAACGTTTGCTGGTCTGTGGTTAAATTGATTCCAGTGAGTGTGACTAGAGGCCGAGATTGATAAGGGTTTGATACGCTGTGAGTCAATTAAGAACGCATCAAAGAAGTCAGCCGCGCCTTTTAACATGGCGTAGTTTTGCGCCAGCTTTTGCGTATCGCCGGTAAATCTGTAGTCCTCCATCACATGGGGCATCATGACCAACGCGCCACCAGTCCACATGCCGTAGCTGATACCAGACCCAATGCCGGTATAGCCCCAAGCATCACTATGATGATGTGCCACCCAGCCTTTGTTGACCTTGTAGCTAGCCTTTGCAGTTCTCTCGCCGTTGGGCACCAAAGAGCGCATATAGGCGAATAGACCGTCATTGAGATCTGAAAGGTTGGCCTGATTGGCCAGCCAGTAGTTCATGGGCAAATTGACATTGAAGTGATAATCAGACTGCCACGGCGGAACCATCAGATTGTTCCAGCGCCCTTGAAGGTTTGGCGGCAGTGAGCCGTTGGCCGCGCTGGCGATCAGTAGGTAGCGACCATAGTCGACGTAGTATGCGAGTAAGTCGTTGTCATTGCGGGTGGGGTATTTGCTCAGGCGAACATCGATGGGCTCTGCAACCGAGACGTTGCCTTCGAAATCAATTTGCTGCCGATTGTAATATCGAGAATATGCGTCGGTATGGCGTGCCAGCAGCGCTTCGTATTGACCCAAACCCAACAGCTGCTGCTCGTCGGCGTTGGCAAAGATTGTCGCGACGCGCTGATTTGCGTCGGCTGAAGTATCGTTGGGTCCAACATAGTTACTGGCGATTGCTGAGACGATTAATATGTCGTCGGTTTCCCCAATAACTAAGGTATTGCCTGAGGCGGTCATTGAGACCCGATCCGGTACGTACACGCGTGTCTCAATGGTGTATTGCAGCACATTGCCCGGTAAATTGATGCCAGAGACGTTCGAGGCATGAGTGCCCGATTGCAGCTTAATGATTCCGACACCGTTGCTGACCTCAACCGTGTGACTATTAAGTTGATTTGGCGTGCTCATGGAGATTTTTCGAGTAACCGCGTCGTCGCCTTGACTACTGATACGTGTCACGGACAAGTTGTCAGCCATGCTGACAAAGTGCTTTTGTGCATAGGGACGACCGTTGATCCGGTACACAGTCTCGGCGGTGGCCGTATCGATATCGAACACTCTAGCGTAGTCGCTGATTCGGCCTTTTAAGTCTTGTTGGATACGAAGATTGGACGCAGGAAGGTAGCGGGTTACACGACGTCCAATTAATTGTTGATTGACGGTGGCGTTTGCCGTCCACGATTGTGACAGAACGTCTTCTTTTAAATTCTCAACGGTCTGAACATCGAGAGACTTGTAGGCGCTGTCGGGGTAGGGTGAGCCGCTCCAAATCGAATCCAGATTAAATGTAATGCGCTCATCAACCACATTGCTATAGATCATATTCCCCACGGGTCCATTGCCAAGCAAAATGGCATCGCGAATAGAAGAGCCCGGACGGTCAAACCACAGCGCCTTTGACTCATCGGTAAATTTCGGCGTGTACTGACTGCAGTGCGAGGTGCCGCAGAGTTTTACTTCACTGACCTGCACGCGCTCTGATGGGTCGCGCGCCGTCAATGCTAGGCGATAGTGGACGAAGGCGTCTGTGTTACTAAAAGTCAGCGTCTGGCTGGTAAGGCGATTTGCAAATTGCGAAAGCTGCCCAGAACCCAATGCCTTCCAAGTAAAGCCGTTTTGACTGCCATAAATTGTCCAGCTGTGAGGGTCTCGCCTAGGCCGATCATCAGCGGAGGTCATGGTAAAGCTTTGTGCGAGCACAGATTCCGCGAAAGAAAACTGAAGCCATGGGCTTGTATCGTTCTTGCCAGCAAACCACTTGCTTGATAAATCCCCGTCAAACACATTGTTAGGATTGTGATTGTATTGTCCCCAGTGCGTATACGATGACGCGATCACCGATGTGGGCATTAACAATTCAACCGGGTCTGGGCGGGCTAGGGGGGCGGTGCTGACATCGCATCCGTCGATACTGCAGAGGCGAACTTCCGCTAGCTCTGGGCGGTCACTACCGTCTACGTAGATCACGAGTTTGAATCGATTGCTGGTGGATGTGGCTTTGAGCGCATAGGTTTTGGCGGTGTTGGGGCCTTGGGAGTGTGTGGAAATGCGTTCAAGCAAAACCCAGCTGCCGCTTGTCAGATCAAATCGATAGACGTCCACAAATTTAGGTATACGGCTAGCCGGTCCATCGGTCGTGGTCAGCCGCAGTGAACCGATATCGTGTGTATCGTTTAGATTGATAAATAGCGAACCCTGCCCGGCCTCAGTCGCACCACCAAACCACTTCGTCGATAAATCTCCATCGATTAGATTGCTGGCAGTGTGACGAAAGCTTCCCCAAATCGTTTCGCTGCTAGCTTCTATCGAACTAATCTGAACGGATTGAGTCAGTGTTGCAAGTGAGCCACTGGCTTGCGAGCAGACGGCGAAGCCGAGCAGGGCAAGTGCTAAGGTTTGGCAGGTTGGGCGAATCATCATTAGTTCTATATTTATATTTGAGATTTTATTTTATATCTGAAAGAAATCTCGTTTGCAACTATATTTGTGTGTGAAATTGGACGTTGTTTTTTGTGCTAAGCACGTGGCGTCGACGGTTCGCTGGGTTGTGTGTCCAGGGGTGAGCGACGTAAATCATTGTTTCATATGACGTTCAGTAAATAGATGAAGAAAAAATGAAAATAGTGCTTGCGCAATCCTTGGATGTGCGTAGAATTCACCTCTTCAGCGACGCACTCGCTGCCCACTTTCTCCAAAATAAATTATTTTTCAGAAAGTGCTTGACCGCCAGTTTTAATGATTGTTAGAATGAGCGGCTCGATTGGC